>JANOCN010000571.1:0-3617 GCA_031412185.1 Betaproteobacteria bacterium
GCCAGCCACTCTGGCAAGTTGTGGCGGTGCCGCTCCATAAGATCCGCGACTTTGATTCGTTCACACTGGTCCAGCCAGTTTTTTTCCTGATCGCTCAATGCGGCGCGCAAAAAGTCACCAGGGCCATGGAACCCGAGGATGGCAAGGCGGCGCTCCCGGGCGCCACTGCCGGACGGGGCGTAGTGTTCGAACAGCAGCTTTTTGCGAAGAACGGTATATGCAGTTTCGGACAAGGTGGCACGTTCGCGCGGCCCCAGGGCCCGATGGTCGCGGAAAAAGCGCGCTACCGTGGCGTCGGCCGGATGGTCAAATTTGAGCGTGAGTCGGACCAGGTCCGCGCAGGCATCCAGCAGGGCTTTGGGGTGCATGGTTGCCGATTGTCCCATGCGCCAACTGCGAACTGCGTCACCGTTGCCGTAGCAGGTCGGCTATTGCCGCAGGGTACAACAGGTGCTCCTGGGACAACACGCGTGCGGCCAGCAGTTCTGGTGTGTCGCCCGGCAGCACCGGCAGCACCGCTTGCGCCAGAATCGGGCCGTGGTCCAGCGCTTCCGTCACCTGGTGCACGGTGGCACCGGTGAACCTGCAGCCCGCATCGAGCACGCGCTGGTGGGTCATCAAGCCCGGAAACGCCGGCAACAATGAGGGATGGATATTGAGCAGACGTCTGGCGTAATGCGCGGCAAAAGCAGGTGTGAGAATGCGCATGAAACCAGCCAGCACCACCAGTACCGGTTGCGCCGGGTCGTCGTAGGCGTCGATCTGTCCAGACAGCGCAGCGTCAAATGCCTCGCGCGTGCCAAAAGCCCGATGATCCACCACGTGCGTCGGGACACCTTGCGCTTTGGCCACTTCAAGGCCGGGTGCCTGGGACCGGTTACTGATCACCGCCGCTACACGCGCACCGAGTCGCTCGCGCCACAAATCACGCTGCGCGGTGCGCACTATGGCGGCCATATTCGAGCCGCCGCCAGAGATCAAAATAACGATGTTTTTCATACCGGCCCAAATTATGACCTTGACCCCCACTGAGACTCGTGTGCTTGGCACCTTGATGGAGAAGGCGCGTACCGTGCCGGACAGTTACCCCTTGACGCTCAACACACTGCTGCTCGGTTGCAACCAGAAGAGCAGCCGGGAACCGTTGATGGAGTTGACCGAAGCTGACGTTGCCAGCGCACTCGACACCCTGAAACCGGCAGGCTTGGTGCGTGAGACCAGCGGTGGGCGCACCACCCGCTACGAGCACAATTTCCAGCGCGCGATGGCTGTGCCCGAGCAGTCGGCCGTGCTGCTGGGCTTGCTGATGCTGCGCGGCCCACAAACTGCGGGCGAACTGCGGCTCAACACCGAACGCTGGTACCGGTTTGCCGACATCTCGTCGGTCGAGGGGTTCCTGGACGAACTGCGGGAGCGCGCCGCGGAAAAAGGCGGCCCATTGGTGACCCGACTGGCCCGTGCGCCGGGCGAACGCGAGCAGCGCTGGGCGCACCTGCTTTGCGGCCCGGTAGACGCCAACCAGTTCGCAGGTGGCCCCGGCTCGCCACACGCCGACGACCACGCGCCTGCCAGCGGCATGCAGCGTATCGAACGTCTTGAAGCCGAAGTAGCCCAACTGCGCGACACGGTACACAAATTGTGTGCCGAGCTGGGCTTGTCGCCACATGGACAGACATAATCGGCGTGCCACGCCCAAAATGACGCGGGCGCTTGTCTGGAGACCCTGATGGATTTGGCCTTTACACCAGAAGAACAGAAATTTCGCGAGGACATCCGCGCCTGGGTGGCGGAAAACCTTCCCGCTGATATTTCCATCAAGGTTCACAACGCCTTGCACCTGACGCGCGATGATATGCAGCGCTGGGCCAGGATTCTCGGCAAGAAGGGTTGGCTGGGCCACGGTTGGCCGGTGCAGTTTGGTGGCCCTGGATGGAACTCGGTGCAGAAGCACTTGTTCGAAGAAGAATGCGCGCTGGCCGGTGCTCCCAGAGTGGTGCCATTTGGGCCGGTCATGGTGGCGCCGGTGATCATGGCTTTCGGCAACGCGCAGCAGCAGGCGCGGTTTCTGCCTGGCATTGCGAGTGGTGATGTCTGGTGGAGCCAGGGTTACAGCGAACCCGGCTCCGGTTCCGACCTTGCGTCCCTCAAAACCAGGGCCGAACGCCGTGGCGACAGGTACCTAGTCAATGGCCAGAAAACCTGGACCACGCTGGGCCAATACGGGGAGTGGATTTTCTGTCTGGTGCGTACCAGCAACGACGGCAAGCCCCAGACCGGCATCAGTTTCCTGCTGATAGACATGAAGTCGCCAGGTGTGACAGTGCGGCCGATCACCCTGCTTGACGGTGGCGTCGAAGTCAACGAAGTCTTTTTCGACAATGTTGATGTGCCGGCCGAGAACCTGATCGGTGAAGAGAACAAAGGCTGGACTTACGCCAAACACTTGCTCAGCCACGAACGCACCAACATTGCCGACGTGAACCGCGCCAAGCGCGAACTGGAACGCCTGAAGCGTATTGCCAGGGCCGAAGGCGTTTATGACGACCGGCGCTTTCGCGACGAAGTCGCCAAGCTGGAAGTTGACGTGGTTGCCCTGGAGATGATGGTGCTGCGGGTGCTGGCGGCCGAGAAGTCGGGCAAACAGTCGCTCGATGTGGCCGGCTTGCTGAAAATTCGAGGCAGCGAAATCCAGCAACGCTACAGCGAGTTGATGATGCTGGCGGCGGGTCCGTATGCCTTGCCGCTGATCAAGGAAGCCATGGAAGCCGGATGGCAGGGTGACGCGGTAGGCGCGCTGCACTGCGCGCCACTGGCAACCACCTACCTCAATATGCGCAAGACCACCATTTATGGCGGCTCCAACGAAGTGCAGAGAAACATCGTTTCACAGTTCGTGCTGGGTTAGATGGGTCGTTGCGGCTTGCGGCAGGACATCAATAAATACAGAGGGGACAAGAATGGACTTTGACTTCAGCGACGACCAGGTTCAGCTGCGCGACGCAGTGAACAAGTGGGTTGCGAAGGCCTACAGCTTCGAGCGTCGCCGGACCATCGTCGGGCAAGGTGGATTCTCCCGCGATGTCTACCAGGAACTGGCAGAGCTAGGGTTGTGCGGCTTGTATGTTCCGCAGGCGCACGGTGGTCTGGGCATGGGTCCGGTGGAAGCTATGGTGGTGATGGAAGAGCTGGGCCGGGGGCTGGTGCTGGAGCCGGTAGTGCAGGCGCTGATAGCGGGCGCGGTATTGGCTGCCTACGCGCCCCCAGCGCTGGCCGACGCATGGTTACCCGGCATTGGCAGCGGGGAATTGATCGTGGTGCTGGCCTGCCAGGAACGTGCCGCACGTTACCGCCTGGACCGGTGCGCGACAACGGCAAAGCGTGTGGGCCAGGGCTGGTCGCTAAGCGGTGCGAAAAGTATGGTCAGCATCGGGGACCACGCTGACGCGTTTCTTGTTCCTGCGGCGCTGGACGGGGTGATCGCACTGTTCCTGGTCCGGCGCGATGCGGCGGGTGTGACAACACGCGGATATGGCACGCTCGATGGCGCCAGAGCGGCCGAGGTAAGCCTTGAAGGCGCTGCCGCAGAGATGGTAACTTCCGACGGGCTCGCGGCACTC
>JANOCN010000572.1:0-3025 GCA_031412185.1 Betaproteobacteria bacterium
CTTGTCCAAACGACTGCTTGAGCCCGCCGAGCTGTTTGCGCCGGAGTCGATGGAGGCTTTCAAGATTTAAGGCGCGACTGGGGAGCAGGCAGCAGCTCAAAGCTGCCCAGCGGCATGGCCTGACCGTTGACGAGTACCTCCACGACGTGACAACCGGCATGGTGCTTGCGGGTTGTCATCTCGACCAGCGACAGTTTCTTGTGCAAGTGCACGGTTTCTCGGCGGCCGAGTGCGAGTGATTTAAGCTTGAACACCTTGGCAGAAGAAGTGCCGCTCGCCTTGACGTATTGCACCCGCAAATCGACCAGCAGATCCTGGGCCTGCCGGGTCGGGTTGTGCAGGTCGAACGCTATGCGCACCGCACCACCCACGGCAGGATGCTGCGGGTCGATGCTGGCGCGCTGAATCTCCACGCGCGCAGGCTTGCCATAACCCAGCACACGCAGCGCCGCGATATCGCCCTTCTTCACCGCAAAACGCAGCGCATGGCGTACCACCCAGCTTCGTTCGGGGGACGCATCCAAGAGCCAGCGCCGTGCGGTGTCGGCCAGCAACTCCGGATGGTCCTTGCCGATGTCGTTCAGGTTGTTGGCAACCGAACGGCGCACGTACAGCGCCGGGTCGTCCTTGAGCATTTCGAGCAGTTCCAGCACCGGGCGCGGGTCGGCCTGAAATGCGGGCAATCGCGGTGCCCAGGGCAGGCGCGGGCGGCTTCCCTCGGAGACCAGGCGTCGCACCTTCTCACTCGGGTCGCGGGCCCATTGTTTGAGCCTGGCCAGCGTTGCCTGGGGGTGGTGGATGAGAAACGGTCGGATCGAAAACTCGGCGGTGAAGCGCTGCGTCAACAGATACTGAGCCTGCATCGAAGGCTCGAAATCGTCCAGCCCGAATTCGGCGACAAAGAAGCAATGCGGCATGAACAGGAAGCTGGCCATGTTCGACGACGTATCGCGCCCACTGGGTTGCGCGGCAGACGCCACCAGGATATCGACGGCCTTAGGGTACGGCTCGGGCAGGTGCCGACGCAAAACGCGGGCAATATGCCTGCCACGGGGCATCAGCTCCAGCGCTTCATATCCCGCCAGCGCATCGCGCAGGAACGCCTTTGCAGGGAACGCCGGAAACACCGCTGCCACCATCGACGCGATAGCCTTTGGTACATCCCCGCCAAACCCGTTTTTGAGTGGTTCTGCCATGGCAAGAGTATGCCGACAACTGGCGCCTGCCCGCGCCCGGTCCAACGTTGGCGCACAGGCGTATTGCTACGCGTGCGGTCAGGCGTAGACGCTGTGTTGTTGCCGTACGCTGTAAGTCAGTGCGCCGGTGGATGCGAGGTGCGCCACGGTTCTCGTGGTGACATCAGGTTCGTGTGTCATGGGGCCGAGGTGCCCGGCATGGGGCACCAGGGCGCGTGTCATGTGCGGCAACACACCGCCCAGCAGCTCTGCGACTCGGCGCGCAGGCAGGCGGGTGCTCGACCCCTGGATCAGCAGGGTCGGCATGGTCAGGCGACCCAATGTCTGGGCGTTCCAGCTGGCACCAAACAAGGCGTCGAAGTGGCGTGGCACCGTGGCCATGCGCGCAATGATGGCGCTACGCTGCGCTTCCCCCAGTGCTTCCCATGCGTTGGCGCCGCCCCAGTAGCCCCAGAAGATGCGTGCCGCGCCGGTCAGGTCTCTGGCGCGTATGGCCAGCTCGACCGAGTGCGTTATGTCCTCCATCTCACCGTGCGCGGCATCTCCGGGCGACAGGGCCTGGATAACACCAAACGGCAGCGGTTCGTAGAGGGTAAGCGACTGCACGATGACCGGGTTGCGCAGCGCAAATTGCATCGCCACGGCAGCACCGTAGGCGTGGCCTACGAGGTGGATGCCGCCTGGCAGCCGGCCGCTGTTGGCAGCACGGACCACCGCGCCCACGGCGTCGGTGTCCACTTGCAGTGTGCTGGCTTGGCCCACCGGCCAGGCCGGACTGTGCCCATGGCCGAGCAGATCGGGCAAAACGACCTTGCAACGCCCGGAAAGCGCGTGTTCCAGCGCCCCCCACTGCGCGTGGCTGCCCGTGCTCGCATGCAGGCACACCACGGTGGCACCATGGCCCTGGTTACGGCTGAACAGCGGCGTGTGGAAGAAGGCGTTGGTGTTCATCGGATGGTGCCTGCCAATAAGCCATGAGCGGTGGAGCACCAATTTTGGCGGCTGGGTGTATCTGCTGCGTTTCAGCGCACAGCGCATTTGTATCAATTGAGTCGCGGCGGCGGCAGGTTCGGCGCGAAAGAATATGCCAAAATCAAAATTACTTAACTCGCGGGAGCATCATGCCACGTCAGATTTATTTCCGGTTTGTTGATGAAAAAGTCGAAGGGCGTCTTGATTTGTATGAGGACAATGCGCCCGTAACCTGTGCCACGATCTGGCAGGCGCTTGCCAAGCCGGTTCGGGCAACTTCGTTCCACGCCATGTTTGCCGGCCCGGAGATCATGGTCGGGCTACCGCCCGAAGCCCAGACCTTCGACCCGACCAAAGTGCCGGTAGAGAACCAGACCGTGGCCCCCGGCAAGGGGGACTGCCTTTGGTTCTACCAAGGCAAGAATGTGATGAAGGGACTGACCGATGAGTTGTGGGAAATCGGCCTGTTTTACGACAACGGCGGGCGCACCTTCGGGCCGTTGGGCTGGACGCCGGTCAACATATTCGCCTGCATGAACCATAACCTGGATGAGTTTGCCGCCGCCTGCCGCGAGATCCGGCTAAAAGGCGCGAAGCTGCTTGAAATCGGCAGGGTGGCCTGAAGCGCTGCCTGTAACCCTGCCCGTAGCGCTGGCTGCGGGCAGGCTGAACTTTTCCCCAATGCTTGTTTGCCCCTACTTGAAAGGTTTGCCATGAATTCTCGTTCTGTTCCGCTGGCGGCCGCGTTGCTGGCGTTCTCTGTTTCTGCCTTCGCCCAGCAGACCTTGGTGATCAATTCGTTCGGCGGCGCCTACGAAGCGACGCACCGCAAGGCGGTGATCGAACCGTTCGAGAAA
>JANOCN010000573.1:0-5592 GCA_031412185.1 Betaproteobacteria bacterium
ATTTTGATCAGGGTGCCTGGACCCAGCTGCACCATTTTGTGTATGCGCGCGTGGGTGGAGAGCTGGAGATCAGGGGAAAAGCGCCGCGCGATGGCAGCGAACCCCGCCGTTTTCTGATCCAGGCCACACTGGCTAACGACAAGATTGAAGGATCGTTGCAGGATGTCACCGAAAAGTCACGCGCGGCAGAAAACCTGAACTTCCTGGCCTACAACGACCCGCTGACCAAGGTGCTGAACCGCCGCGGCGTTGAGAACGCGTTCAATGAAGCCGCGTCTTTGATTGGGCAGGGCAAACCGCTGGCACTGGCCTATCTCGACCTGGACCGCTTCAAGTTGATCAACGACCTCTATGGTCACAACGCCGGCGACGAAGTACTGCAGCAGGCCTGCAAACGGATCACCGATGTGGTGTCGGGTGCGATACGCATTGGCCGCGTCGGGGGTGATGAATTTGTCATCGTGTTGCCCGACACCAAGATGCCGCTGGCGACCATGGTCTGCCAGGGTATCGTGCGCAGTATCGGCAGCGAGCCGTTTCGGGTGGGTGAAAAGGCGTTCCACGTGCGCGGATCGATCGGTTTGATCGAAGTCAGCCAGGGTGCCTTGATAAAGGACGCCCTGTCCACCGCCGACCGTGCCTGCCGCGAAGCCAAGCGCGGCCACAGCGACGGTCTGGTGGTGTACGACCGGGATGCAGCTGCTTTTCGCCAGCACGAAGCCGAGTTGCAGCTGGTTGAGCGCCTCTCCGGCCTTGGTGCTACGGATGGGCTGTTTCTCGAAATGCAGCCCATCATGTCGCTCAAGGCACCACACGGCTCACTTAACTTCGAGGTGCTGCTGCGCATGCGCGACCCGGATGGAAAACTGGTGCCGACCGACCGCCTGATCTCTGCTGCGGAGAACAGCGGTCGCATGGGTTTGATCGATCGCTGGGTGCTCTCCACCACGCTGGCTTGGCTCAATACCTACCAGAGCCGTCTGGTAAATACGCGCTTCGTCTGCATGAACCTCAGCGGCGCATCGTTGAACGACGAAAAATTCATGCAGGATGTGTTCGCCATGCTGGCTGCCAACCGGAGCATTGCCCGGCACCTGTGCATTGAAATCACGGAGAGCGTGGCGCTGCATGATTTGAACAACACCCGGCTGTTCATAGATACCGTGCGCAGTTACGGGGCCAAGGTGGCGCTGGATGACTTCGGTGCCGGTTACACCTCGTTTTCCTACCTCAAGGAGTTGCCGGCCGATTTACTCAAGATTGACGGCAGCTTTATTGTCAACATGAACGGCCACCCGGCGAATGTGGCGATTGTCGAGGCGATCGTGAACCTGGCCGGGAATCTGGGCATGCAGACCATCGCCGAATGGGCCGAGGACACGGCTACCGTGCAGACGCTGACAGAGATCGGCGTCGATTATGTGCAGGGTTACATCGTGGCTCGGCCCCAGGCTCCTGAAGTGCTGCTCACAGCCGAGTCTTCGGCCAGTTTCATCCGCGACGAGCAGCTAATACGTTTCACGAATATTTTGGGCAAGACCGAAGACATTCGGGCCCAGGTGGATCTGTTCGATCAGCGTGTGTCGCGCCAGGTGCATTGAGAGGCTTTGGAGCCTGTTCGATCCAGGTTCGCACAGCACACTTTTTATTCCACTGCGCGCAGCGCTTTCCTTAGTTCGATGCCGATATCGGGTTTGTCGGCAAAAGGATCGGTCGGGTTGCGCGCTAGCATGATGTCTTCCATGCGGGTGTGTACCGACTTGATCGCCCTCGGGTGGCTGTAAATGTAGAACCGGTTGGCCGCTACCGCATCGAACACAAGTTGCGCCACATCGGCGGCCGAGACTTTGCCTGAACCCACCGCTTTGCTGCTCATGGCCTGGCCGATCAGCTGGCTGCGGGTGGGTTGGCCGCCCTGCTCCTGCAACTCCGGCGGGCGGTTGCGCTGGCTTTGGTGGATGCCGGTTGGAACAAAAAACGGGCACAGGACGCTGGCACCGATTTGCCCGGTCACCAGTGCGAGATCCTGGTACAAGGTCTCGGTCAGGCTGACGACGGCGTGTTTGCTCACGTTGTACACGCCCATATTGGGTGGGTTTAGCAGCCCGGCCATGCTGGCAGTGTTGACGATATGGCCTTGCCAGGCCGGGTCCTGCCGGGCCGCGTCGAGCATCATCGGCGTAAACACCCGCACGCCGTGCGCCACCCCCATCAGGTTCACCCCCAGCACCCACTCCCAGTCCTTCAGGCTGGTCTCCCAGATCAGGCCGCCTGCGCCCACCCCGGCGTTATTGAAAACAAGGTGCGGCGCGCCGAAACGCTGCGCCACCGCCTGGCCCAAAGCTTCAACTTCGGCAGCTTTGGATACGTCCAGGCGGTGCGCCAGCACCTCGGTGCCCAGGGCACGAAGCTCCTGGGCTGCCTGATCCAGCGCGTCCTGCTGCACGTCGGCCAGAACAAGTTTCATACCGTGCCTGGCAGCGATCCGGGCGCACTCCAGGCCAAAGCCGGATCCGGCACCGGTCAACACCGCTGTTTTGCTGCTGAAGTCTGTAATCATTTCAATGTCCTTGGGGTTGCCACACCATTTCGAGGTGGTCGATTCCGTCTTCAACGTAAGCTTTGCCCGCGTCCACGAAGCCATGGCGCTCGTAGAAGGCCCGCAGGCGGGCTTGCGCACCGATGCGGATCGCCTGCGCACCCCATAGGTCGCCTACCGTGGTTATCGCGCGCTGTATCAGATGGTGCCCGAGCCCGCTGGCGCGCACATCCGGGTGCGTCACGACCCGCCCGATGCTGGCCTCTGTGTACTTGACGCCCGGCCCAAGACAGCGCGCATACGCCACCAATCTACGGTCCGCATGACCCTGCAGGTGGCAGGCTACCGTGTCTGCGCCATCCAGGTCCTGGAAGGCACACGCCTGTTCCACCACAAACACCTGCGCGCGCAATTGCAGCAACGCGTACAGGTCGTGCCCAGTGAGCTGATCGAACGCTGACAGGCTCCAGGCAATGTCGCTGGTTGTCATGCGGCGCGAACGGCCCGCAGTACATAGCCAATACGCGGAAAGTGCACATGCACGGTACCGGCGCGAGGGTCCACACGGCGCAGCGTGTAGTGCATGCGTGTGGCGGCTACCAGCACGCCGGTTGCGGGCTCAGGGCCAAAGCTATCACCGGCGATGGTTACCTCGGTGCCCAGCGCAATCCCATGGTCGTCCTGGAACCTATCGTCGTGCAACGGTGCCGGGGAGGACCCGGCCGCAACGCCGATAGCGTCTTGCGCGGACATATCACCAGCCCGGGTACTGGCGATCTCTGCCATACGGTCCATCCAGCCCAGCACCGCCGGCGTCGCGTCCAGGATGCCGGCCCTGACGCTGGTGCGGTGGCGCGTAAACCACAGCGGGTGGTAAGCGGCGAAATCCGCCACACAGCACTGCTGGCCGAGCAGGTAGGGCTGATCTTCGAGCATATCGGCCAGCCGTCGCAGGTACGACTTGTACGCCGCCGCAGCGTCGGCGGGACCCACGCGAGGTACCGCCACCCGCATCTTTGCGCGGTCTTCGGCAAACAGCTTGCCGGTTTCGGGTGGCGCACCGGCAAACAACTCGGCCGCTCCCTCGGCGTTGAAGTTGTAGCCCATGGCAGCCCAAAACAGGGTGCTGTCGGCCCACTGGGCGAATACCCGCGCCAACCCTTTTTCGCGCGCTGGGTACAAGCTGGGCGCAGGTTGGACGTGCTCCAGCACGTCACAAATCAGCGCCGTATCGCAGTAGATGTCGGCACCAATCTGCAACACCGGGGTTTTGCGGTAACCACCTGTCAAAGCCATCAGATCGGGTTTGGGCAGCACCATCGGAATCAGCACGGACTTCCACTCCAGCTGCTTGTAGCCCAGGATCCGGCGCACTTTTTCGGCAAACGGCGATGCCCGATAGTGGTGCAGTATCAGCTCGATCATTGGTTTCTCCTTGGAAAACGTGGGGCAGCGAAGCAGCGTTGCGTCAGTCGGTTTGTGCCCGCGCAAGTATGGCGCCGAAGTCCACCCCGCTGCCCAGCGTGCCAAAGGTATGGCCCCAATTGCCGTCCAGCCGCGAATCACAGAATGCGCCGAACACTGCCCCTGGTGCGCTCTGGTACAACAAGGCGGCTTGAACGCCCAAGGCCAGGTCTTGCGCCAGGCGTCTGGCTTCTACCTCGGTCGCCATGTCCTGCATGCGTTGCGGCAGCGATTGCGCCAGACGGTCCAACGCCGAATGGGCGCCGCGGGCCGGTGCCAACTCGTGCGCCAACGCAGCACTCGTGTCGGACTTGCGCAGCGCGCGCAGCAGGTCTATGGCCATGATGTTGCCCGCACCTTCCCAGATCGAATTGAGCGGCATTTCGCGGTAGATGCGCGCCATGATGCCCTCGCCGCCCGCCTCTACATACCCATTGCCACCGAGGCACTCCATCGCTTCCTGGGCAAAGTGGCTGCCGCGTTTGCAGATCCAGAACTTGGCCAGGGGGGTGAGAATGCGCGCCATGACCTGCTCATGCGCATCGTCAGGGCGGTCAAAAGCCCGCGCCAGCCGCAGCGCCAGCACACATGCCGCTTCACTCTCCAGCGCCAGGTCGGCCAGCACATTGCGCATCAAGGGTTGCGCCATCAGAGTTTTTCCGAAAGCCTTCCGTTGCGCGGTGTGGTTGAGCGCGATACACAAGGCCTGGCGCATCAAGCCGCTGGTGCCCAAGGCGCAGTCGAGCCGGGTCATCGTGCCCATTTCCAGGATCTGGCCGATGCCGCGTCCTTCCTCTCCCACCAGCCAGGCGCTGGCATGCGCAAACTCTACTTCGGAACTGGCGTTAGCCTTGTTGCCCAGCTTGTCTTTCAGGCGCTGGATCTGAATGCCATTGGGCAGACCGTCGGGCAGCACACGCGGCAGAAACAGACACGACAACCCACTCGTCGTCTGCGCCAGAATCAGAAACGCATCGCACATGGGCGCGGAGAAAAACCACTTGTGGCCGGTAACGGCATAACGAGCGCCCCAGACGTCGCTGCCATCGGCCACGGCTCGGGTGGTGTTGGCCCGCACATCCGAGCCACCCTGTTTTTCGGTCATGCCCATGCCCATCGTGACACCCGGCTTGTGATGCCATAGCGCCGGTGCTGGGTCGTAGCTGCGGCTGGTGAGTTTGGTCCCCCAGTCGGCATACACGGCGGCGTTGGCGCGCAATGCAGGCGTCACCGCATAGGTCATGGAAATCGGACACAGCGTGGACGGCTCCAGTTCGGTGAACATCATGAAACCAGCAGCCCGCCGCACGTGGGCTGCGCTCCCCGGCGGCTCCGACCACGGCGCACCGTGCAGCCCTGCGCCTACCGCCAGTGCCATCAGCGCGTGGTAACTCGGGTGAAACTCGACCTGGTCGATCCGGTGCCCGAAGCGGTCGTGGCTGTGCAACTGCGGTGTGTGGGTGTTGGCCAGCCGGGCATGGGTCTGCATGGCGGCACTGCCCAGCTGCGCCCCCAGATGGTTCAGACTCGCGCTGTCCAGCGTCGGGGCGTTAAGCGCGAGCGCGGCGCGCAAACCCTGGTTGCTGGTG
>JANOCN010000574.1:0-1956 GCA_031412185.1 Betaproteobacteria bacterium
CTCCATGATCACACCGGTGGAGAACGGCAACACCTGCTGCGGCGACAGGCCCAAGCGCTGCGCGAGCGCAGCGCAGGTACTTCGTGCATCTGCCAGACCGGGGGCGCCAGTACCAGCATTTGCATTGCCGGTATTGATGAGCAGCGCGCGTATTTCCTGGCCTGTGCCCAAATGTTCACGGCACAGCTGCACCGGCGCTGCACAAAAACGATTGCGGGTAAAAACTGCTGCCACCGAAGCACCGGGGTCAATCAGCACCAGCGTCAGGTCTTTTCGGTTGGCCTTGCGGATACCGGCCTCGGCAATGCCCAGCCGTACGCCGCGAACAGGAAACAATGCAGCGTCCGATGGAGCCAGCAGGTTGACAGGCATAGGATGCTTTCAGGCCAGTTTGCCGTGGCACTGTTTGTACTTCTTCCCGCTACCGCAGGGGCACGGGTCGTTGCGGCCAACACGCGGCACCGGGGCGGATGCACCAGCTCCAAACATCGCCCCTCCTGCCCCTACGCCCGCCCGGATGCGGCCGACGGTCTCGGCGTCAAGCGTTGACTGCACTTCGCCGGTTTCGGTTGGCGCGGTATAGGTGACGTTGCTGATGGCCTCGGCACGGTTCTCCATCTCCTGGGCTGCCTGCCCAAGCTCCTCGCCAGACTGGATGCGGACGGTCATGAGCAGTTTGGTGACCTCATTTTTCACCGAGTCCAGCAGTTGCCCGAATAGCTCGAACGCTTCGCGTTTGTATTCCTGCTTAGGCTGCTTCTGGGCATACCCCCGCAGATGTATGCCCTGGCGCAGGTAGTCCAGCGCGCTCAGGTGTTCACGCCAGTGCGTGTCTATGCTCTGCAGCAGCACCATGCGTTCGAACTGGGTGAAGTTGGCACCGCCAACCAAGGCAACCTTGGCGTCAAAAGCCGCATTGGCTGCAGCCTGCACTTTCTCCAGAATTTCTTCATCGGTAATGGCAGTCGCCGCTTGAACTTGTTCGTTCAATGCCAGTTCAATTTGCCAATCTGCCACCAGCGCCTTTTCCAGCGCAGGAATATCCCACTGCTCTTCCACCGATTCGGCTGGCACATATTGCCGCACGAGGTCTGCAAAACAACCTTCGCGCAGGGACGCAATCTGGCCCGAAAGGTCGGCGGCATCCAGGATGCTGTTGCGCTGCTGGTAGATGACCTTGCGCTGGTCATTGGATACGTCGTCGTACTCGAGCAACTGCTTGCGCATGTCGAAATTGCGCGCTTCCACTTTTCGCTGCGCGCTCTCGATGCTGCGCGTCACGATGCCGGCTTCAATGGCCTCGCCATCAGGCATCTTCAGCCGGTCCATGATCGCCTTGACGCGGTCACCGGCAAAAATTCGCATCAGGGCGTCGTCCAGGCTCAGATAAAAGCGTGAGGAGCCCGGATCGCCCTGGCGCCCGGAGCGACCACGCAGCTGGTTGTCAATGCGGCGCGACTCATGGCGTTCTGTCGCGATGATGCGCAGGCCCCCTACTGCCGTCACACTTTCATGGTCGATCGCCCACTGGGCGCGCAGCCTGGCGATTTGTTGTGCTTGGGCCTCGGCGTCAAGCGCCGCATCGGACTCTATCGCCTGCACCAGTTTCTCGACGTTTCCACCCAGCACAATGTCGGTGCCGCGCCCGGCCATGTTGGTGGCAATGGTGACCAGTTTCGGTCGCCCCGCCTGCACCACGATCTCTGCTTCGCGTGCGTGCTGTTTAGCGTTGAGCACGTTATGCGGGAGATTCTCTTTCTGGAGCATGGAGGAGATGAGCTCGGAGTTCTCGATGGACGTCGTGCCCACCAGCGCCGGCTGCCCGCGCGCATAACAATCCCGGATGTCATTGACGATGGCCTGGTATTTTTCGCTACTGGTGCGAAAGACCTGATCCATGCGGTCATCACGCACGGTTTTCTTGTGCGGCGGAATCACCACCGTCTCCAACCCGTA
>JANOCN010000575.1:0-2898 GCA_031412185.1 Betaproteobacteria bacterium
GACTTGTCGGCGGGCAAAACGTCGGCAATGACGCGGTCGATGCCCAGCGCGCGGCCGATGGCTGCGGCGGTGCGCTGGTTGTCTCCGCTCAACATCACTACCTGTATCTTCTCGGCCCGCAGCGCGGCAATCGCCTGCTGCGCCTCCGGCCTGACCGTGTCGGCAACCGCCAGCACGGCCACCAGGCGCGCGTCGCTGGCCAGCAGCATGGCTGTCTTGCCATCGGCCTCCAGGCGTTCCATCTCGAGTTGCACGTGGGCGATGGCCACGCCTTCGCGCTGCATCAGCCGACGGTTGCCCAGCAGCACCGGCTGACCATCGATGCGGCCCTGCACCCCATGGCCTGGCACCGAATCGAAACCTTCCACCTTTAGCGGCACCGCGCCAGCCTCACGCGCACCGCGCACAATGGCCTCTGCCAGCGGGTGCTCCGAACCGGACTCAAGGCTCGCGGCCAGCCGCAGCGCCTGCTGTTTCGTCCACCCTGGCTGCACCAGGACGTCGGTCAGCGCCGGTTCGCCACGGGTGAGCGTTCCGGTCTTGTCGAAAACAACCGTGTCGATCTTCTGTGCCTTTTCCAGAACTTCGGCGCCGCGGATCAGGATGCCGCCCTGCGCGCCGCGTCCCACGCCGACCATCAACGCGGCGGGTGTTGCGATACCGAGCGCACAGGGGCAGGCAATGATGAGAACCGCGATGAATGCCAGCAGCCCTTGCGGGAAATCTCCCGCCAGCCACCAGCCGGCGAACGCCAGGATAGCCGTAGCGACGACGGCAGGCACGAAATAACGCGTCACCTCGTCTGCGATGCGCTGGATCGGTGCGCTGCTGGCCTGGGCATCTTCGACCATCTTGATGATCTGCGCCAGTGCGGTGTCAGTGCCCACGCGCGTGGCCTGGAAGCGGAACGCGCCGGTGCGGTTCAGCGTGCCACCGATGACCTTGGAGCCAACCTCCTTTTCGACCGGCATCGACTCGCCGGTCAGCATCGATTCATCCACCGCCGAGGCGCCCTCCAGCACCACCCCGTCGGTGGCAATACGCTGGCCCGGACGCATGACGACGGTTTCCCCAACCATCACACCTTCGGCGGGCACCTCCATCTCTGCGCCATTGCGCACCACGTGGGCGGTGGCGGGCTTCAGATCGAGCAGCTTGCGCACCGCCGCGGAGGAGTGCTTCTTGATGATCTCCTCCATATACTTGCCCAGCAGCACGAAGGCGATGATGACGGCGGAGACCTCGAAATAGACCGCGCGCTGATCGACCTCGACCGGCAATATGTCGGGGAAAAACACCACGGCCACACTGTAGAAATAGGCCACCGACGTACCCATCGCGATCAGGAAATCCATGTTGATGCGGCGGCTGCGAATGGCGTTCCAAGCCCCCTTGTAGAAGCTCCAGCCGCCGATGAACTGCACCGGCGTCACCAGCAGGAACAGCCACATCCCCCAGGTAAACCAGGGCAGCGCGGACACTGGCGCCCAGCTGACAATGGTGGCTCCGGTGGCCAGCGCCAGGAAAGCGCCGGCCCGCATCACGGCCAGCATCAGCACACCGGTCAGGGCGATCGCCACCCGCGTGCGCATCGATTTGAGCTCCTGCTCGGGCGACTCGAAGGTGCGCTGGCAGCCGACACTGCAGAAGTAAAAGCTGCGTCCGCCGCGCTCGGAGCTGAGGGCACTCGCCTTGTCAACCATCATGCCGCAGATCGGGTCCCTGGCCTGACCTTGCTGAGGGCGACGCAACGCGGCCTGCAGCGGCATTTCGTGCTCCGGCAGCATCGCGTCCAGGGCGGATGCCAACGCGCCAGTGCCCTTCGGCAGCGGCATCGGCGCGCTCGGCGTATCACTGTACTTTTTGGGGTCGAGCTCGAATATGCGCTGGCAGTTCGTGGAACAGAACAGGTATGGCTTGCCATCAAACTCCACTTGTCCCGCCGCCTTGTCGGCCTGAACGCGCATCCCGCAGACCGGATCGATGGCAGCAGTCGGGACGGCGAGCCTGCTGGCTCTGGTGGGGCTCGCGGTGGTCATGGTGGTGCTCTCCTCAGGTCTGATGTTGGTCTAATGCTGGTACAGCCAGTTCTGCTTCAGCCATGGCATGTGTTGCGCCTTCGGTCGGTCAGAGTTGCCAGCGAAATGTTCTGGGTGCGGATTCACCCCGCCGGAGGATCCGGAGTTCGATCGTCTTCGGCCGAGGAGCCGGCACATCAAAGGCCAGCAGGCCCTCACGGTGGTGCCCGCCGGCCGCCGCACCGGTCCAGCGCACCGGCTTCAGCGTGCGCCCATCGTCAGTCGTCAAGCTGGCGCTTTGACTCAGGTCGTCGGTCAGGTCGGCACTGTGCGTATCCAGTACCACGGCGAATTCCCACCGGTTGTCTGGCGATCCCATCGCCTTCGGTGTCACCTTGACCGTCACACCTCGATCGATCGACGACTGCGTGGCCATGGCATCGGCGCTGGCTTGCGCCAGCGCCGCCAAAGGCGCTGCCGCGAGCACGAATGCAGCCAACGCGACCCAACCCGCGAACCACCAGAGCCCGCCCATCAGGGCGCCTCTGTCGAAGAACCGAAGGGTCTTGGAGCCGTTAACCGTACCGTTGGCACCGAGGGATGTGAGGTTCATGGGTAAACTTTCAAATGGAGTTTTGGTCGGTGCGCCTTCAGGCCAGCACGCGAAAGTTGATCATCATTCCGGCGTCCGCGTGTTCCAAGTTATGGCAATGGAACACATAGGTCTGGCTACCGGGGAAATCGTGCGCGAAGGCGATCACCACACGCACCGTTTCGCCAGGCCACACCAATACGGTGTCTTTCCAGCCGAGGTCGCTCACCGTGCGGCCCTTGCCGAATCGCGCGGCAGCGGACAACGGGGCTGGGCTGTTGAGTCGCT
>JANOCN010000576.1:0-8373 GCA_031412185.1 Betaproteobacteria bacterium
GTTGCGGAGATGAAAGCCAACCTGGCCCGCAACGAAAGCGACATCAACGGCATCCGCCGCGAGTTGGTGCGCGTTCCTGCCGCAAAATAGCGGGCTTGAGCAAGCCCCACACTCCCCAAATTCCCCACTACGCAACTGCCAGCGAACGATGGCGTTCGTTTGACCTGCTTGCCACACTGGTGGCTGTGGTGCGCGTCGACGGCTCGGTGCTGTTTGCAAATTCGGCCCTTGAAGATGCCCTGGGCACGTCGCGCCGCATTATCGAAGAGTCGCAACTCGCGGACTGTTTCAGCGACCCACAGGCCTTGAAGCACGCCTTGCAGGGCGCGGGCATCAACCAGTTTGCGGCCCTGCGTTACGACGCCTGGCTAAAGCGCCTTAACCACGATCCGATTCCCGTGCATGTGATCGTGACCCAGACCGAAGTGGTAGGCGAGATCATTGTCGAACTGCTGCCGCAGGAGCAGCAGGCCAGGCAGGACCGCGAGGAACGTCTGGCCGACCAGGCGCAGGCCAACAAGGAGCTGATTCGCAACCTGGCGCACGAAATCAAGAACCCGCTGGGCGGTATTCGCGGGGCGGCTCAGCTGCTTGAGATGGAGATCATCGAGCGCGGCCTCAAGGAATATACGCAGGTCATCATCCACGAGGCGGATCGCCTGCAGGCGCTGGTGGATCGCCTGCTGGCGCCGCATCGCCGACCGCACCTGGTAGGAGACGTGAATATCCACGAAGTGTGCGAACGCGTGCGCTCGCTGGTGGTGGCGCAGTTCCCGCGCGGGCTGAAGGTAGTGCGCGACTACGACACCTCTATTCCCGAGCTGCGCGCCGACCGCGAACAACTCATCCAGACGGTATTGAACATTGCGCAGAATGCCTGCCAGGCCCTGGTGGACCGGATCGCCGCTGGTGATGGGTGTCTTACCTTCTACACCCGGATCGCGCGCCAGATAACATTTGGCAAACAGCGCTACCGGTTGGCACTGGAATTGCATGTCATCGACAACGGGCCTGGCGTACCAGACTCGATCAAAGACCGAATTTTCTATCCGTTGGTGTCGGGCAGGGAAGGCGGGTCCGGGTTGGGGCTGACACTGGCGCAGACTTTTGTGCAGCAGCATCACGGATTGATCGAGGTTGACAGCGTGCCGGGACGGACTGACTTCAAGATACTGATACCGCTTCCCTAGATAGACCCTTGAGCAACAACCGCATGATCCGCGAGAGGTAACGACAACCATGAAGCCGATCTGGATCGTGGACGATGACCAGTCCATTCGTTTCGTCCTTGAAAAGGCGTTGCTGCGTGAGAACCTGGCTACCCGCAGCTTCACGAATGCACGCGATGTGCTGGCGGCGCTGGCTACGGCGGGCGACAAGGACGGCCCCCAGATACTGGTGAGCGACATCCGCATGCCGGGTGGCTCGGGCCTGGACCTGCTGGAAAAGGTTAAGGAAAAGCACCCTGGGTTGCCGGTCATCATCATGACGGCGTTCTCCGACCTGGACAGCGCGGTGTCGGCCTTCCAGGGTGGTGCTTTCGAATACCTGCCCAAACCCTTTGATCTTCCCAAAGCGGTGGAGTTGATCCGCCGGGCCGTGCAGGAAAGCCAGCGCGAAGAGGTTTTGGAGCATCCTATTGAAGGTGCGCCTGAAATGCTCGGCCAGGCACCAGCCATGCAGGACGTATTTCGTGCCATTGGCCGCCTGAGCCAGAGCAATGTGACGGTGATGATCACGGGTGAATCGGGTACCGGCAAAGAACTGGTGGCGCGAGCGTTGCACAAACACTCACCCCGCGGCAGCGCCGGCAACAACGGCCCGTTTGTCGCCATCAACACTGCAGCCATCCCCAAGGACCTGCTGGAGAGCGAGCTTTTCGGGCATGAGCGCGGAGCGTTTACCGGGGCCCAGACCATGCGCCGTGGCAGGTTCGAGCAGGCCGACGGTGGCACCTTGTTTCTGGACGAAATCGGCGACATGCCTTTTGATCTGCAGACGCGGCTTCTGCGGGTGCTGAGCGACGGGCATTTCTACCGGGTTGGCGGCCATTCGGCGGTCAAGACCAATGTGCGTGTTATCGCGGCTACCCACCAGGACCTGGAGCAGCGCGTGCGCGACGGCGCGTTCCGCGAAGACCTGTTTCACCGCCTCAACGTCATCCGCCTGCGCTTGCCAGCACTGCGCGAGCGCCGCGAAGACATACCGATGTTGATACGGCACTTTCTGGCGGTCAGTGCGATCCAGCTCGGTATTGAGCCAAAACGCATCACCGATGCGGCATTGGCGCGCATCGCTTTGTTCGGGTTCCCCGGGAATGTGCGCCAACTTGAGAACATCTGCCATTGGCTCACCGTGATGGCTCCGGCGCAGGTGATCGAGCCCAAGGACTTGCCGCCGGAGGTGCTGGCAGTTTCGGCTGCAGCGGGCTTGCCCATGCATGGCGCGGGTGCTGTTATGCCAGTGCAAGAAGCGGCTGCTGCGGCACCACTGCATAGCCTGGTGCACGATGCACCTGTGGTTGCCTATGTTGCAGCAGACCAGGCTGCAGGCGTGGTCTTATCCGATACCAGTGGCACAGCCTGGGAGCAGGCGCTCGGGGACGAGGCGATGGAAATGCTGGTCGGCGGCAAGCCCGAGGTGTGGGACATGCTGACGCGGCGGTTTGAATCCCGCATGATCGCTGCCGCATTGCTGGTAACCAAGGGCCGCCGTATCGAAGCCGCCCAGAAGCTGGGTATCGGCCGCAACACCATCACCCGCAAGATCCAGGAGCTTGGTCTGGAGTGATATGGCCCGACGCTCATTAAACTGGTGCTCCCCGACGCGCACAGAGCGGGAAGCCACGCCGCAGATTCGAGGTGCACTTGTCGAATTTTTTTACACAAAGGGCCGCGCAATGTCGCCAAGCAACAGGTTTACCTTATTAAAACAACACCTTACGAAAATGGCATGAACAGTGCTTATGCGTGGACTGCGGAAATATTTGGCCACTATCGTGGCGACTTGTGCGAAACCTAAGGGAGATAAATATGAAAATGGGATTCAAGAAATGCGCGTTAACTGCCACAGTGGCTGCCCTCGCCATGGCGTCGTCGCCAAGCCAGGGTGCCGTAGTACTCAATGAAAATTTTGAAAGCGTCGCTGCCGGAACATATTTCACTGGTGCCAATGTAGGAGCATTTTTTGTACAGAGCGGATCGGTCGACGTACTGGACCCCAGCTTTTTCGGTAGCCTTTGCACCGATGCCGGCGGTTCTGCAAAATGCATAGATCAAGATGGCAGCGGAAGTGGGGCGACCTTTTCATCGACCGCATTCTTCTCTGCTGGCGTCTACGATCTTTTCTTCGACATCGCCGGTTCGCAACGCGGTGACACCAACACAACTACGTTGTTCTTCGGCGACCAGATCATCTCGTATGTGCTTCCAAGTGGTGCAGATTTCGTCAGCCAGGCGGTCCTAGGCGTAAACGTGTTGTCCTCTTCACGCATTGTGTTCGACAACACCACAAGCGCAGACAACATTGGCAACCTGCTGGACAACGTCCGGCTGGAGCTGCGCGATCCCATCAGTGTCCCTGAGCCTTCCACACTCGCACTCTTGTTGCCAGCGCTGGTCGGTCTCGGCATTGCAATGCGGCGCCGGCGCAGCTGAGAGTTGTGCTTCCACGGGTGGGGCGCGCGCTTATTGGGCCTCCACGCTTGTCACTTCCCCGGCATCGATGGCAATCGGTGACGCATCTGGTGCGCTGCCGCCCGAGCAGTTGAATTTCCCTCGGGGCGGCCCCGCGGGAAATTGCGCTGCCCGCCTTTCGCGTGGTTCCGCTCAGCCGCTGAGCTCCATCAGCACTGGCGCATGGTCGCTGGGGCGCTCATTCTTTCGCGGGGTTTTGTCGATCACGCAGGACTTCACTTGCGGGACCAGGGCGGAACTTATCAGTACATGGTCGATACGCAGACCCCGGTTGCGGCGAAACCCGAATTCGCGGTAGTCCCACCAGCTGTAACTCTTGGGCGGCTGGTCGAACAGGCGGTGGGCATCGGTCAGGCCAAGGGCAACCAGTGCCCGCAAGTGGTAGCGTTCTTCTTCGGTGCAGTGGATGGTGTCTTTCAGACCCACTGGGTCCCATACGTCGGCGTCGTCGAAGGTTATGTTGTAGTCGCCCATCAATACGAGCTGCGGATGCTGCGCCAATTCGGTGCGAACCCAATCGCGCAGGGCTTTTAGCCAGAACATCTTGTACTCAAACTTGTCCGTGCCCGGTGCCTGGCCATTCGGGAAATACGCGCCGATAACGCGCACACCATCCACCGTGGCCGTGATCACGCGCGACATCGCATCGTCAAAGCCCGGGATATTCTTCACCACATCGGTCATGCCAAACCGCGTCAGCAAGGCCACGCCGTTGTAGGTTTTCTGACCAAACCATTGCGCCTGGTAACCCGCCTCGGCAAATGCCGCAGCCGGAAACTTGTCGTCGGTCATCTTGATTTCCTGCAACGCCAGCACGTCCACCGGGTTGCCGACCAGCCAGTCCAGCACCTGCGACTGGCGCACGGTGAGGGAGTTGATGTTCCATGTGGCGAGTTTCAAATCTGTCCCTAAAAAGTGGGTGTCAAGAAGAAGTTCATATTACCCCGCTATGGCTCCACTGATTTTTCGGGAGAAGCTGTTCGGAAAAATCGAGCCAGCTCTCGCATCAATAACATACGGAATCCAATAGCCAGATAAACTGGATTTCTCAAAAATGCAGTCCAGCCGCCGCAATCTCCCAAATGAGGAACTTACAACATGCGCAAGATTGAATGGCGCGGCGTCTTCCCCGCCGTGACTACCAAACTGAAACCCGACTACTCACTGGATATCGATGCTATCCACGCTGGGCTTGAGCGCCTGATCGAAGCGGGGGTCGGTGGCGTCGTGATGATGGGCATGGTGGGAGAGAACGCGCAGCTCTCGCCCGAAGAGAAGCTCACCGTGTTGCGCACCGCCAAAGAGGCCGTCAAGGGGCGCGTGCCCATCGTATCGGGCCTGGCCGAAACCAGCACCGAGAGAGCGGTAGCCTTTGCGCGCGAAGCCGAACGCATCGGGGTCGACGGGCTGATGGTGTTTCCCGGTCTGACCTACCGGTCGGACGATGTGGAGACCGTAGAGTTTTACAAGACGGTGGCGCGCGCCAGCAGTCTCTCGATCCTTTTGTACAACAATCCGCGTGGTTATGGCGTGGACCTTACTGCAGACGTGATTGCGCAATTGCTGGAACAGAAGACGGTGGTTGCCATCAAGGAAGAATCGTACGAGACCTACCGCGTCACCAACCTGATCTCCCGCTTTGGTGACCGCCTGGCCGTGGTCTGCGGCGTCGACAACCTGATGGTCGAAAGCGCAGCCCTGGGTGCGACCTGCTGGGTGTCCGGTATGGCCAACGCCGTACCCAAGGCGGCAGTCGAGCTGTTGAGGCTGCTGGTGGCAGGTGATTTCGCCCGGGCCAGAACGCTCAACGCCGCCCTCGACCCGCTGTTCCTGCTGGACACTGTCGTCAAGCTCGTGCAGCACATCAAGCTGGCCGAGAACATCACCAGCGGCACCTCTGAGACCGTCAAACCGCCACGTCTGAATCTGGTCGGCCCCGAACGCGAACGCACAATCGCAATTACCGGGAAGGCCCTTGCCGACCTGAAAGCCCTGGGCTACTGAGTCACGCGGACGCATGCGATCGTTGCCCGCCCGGTCACGTTAGCGGCTCTAACTGAAACATCAGTTCAACACCATGAACCATACCTTCTTCTGTATCGACGGCCATACCTGCGGCAATCCAGTGCGCCTGGTCGTGGGGGGAGCGCCGGCGCTGGTTGGCAGCAACATGATCGAACGCCGCGCCTACTTCGAGCGCCACCTTGACTGGGTACGCACCGCCCTGATGTTCGAACCGCGTGGCCACGACGTGATGTCGGGCTCGATTACCTACCCCCCGACTCGCCCCGACTGCGACATAGCGATCCTGTTCATCGAAGTCAGTGGTTGTCTGGCTATGTGTGGCCACGGCACGATTGGCACCGTGACATTCCTGATTGAAAACGGCCTGGTGCAACCGAAGCAGCCGGGTGTGCTGCTGCTGGACACACCCGCTGGCCCGGTGACGGCGCACTATAAGCTCAATGGTGCGCTGGTGGATTCGGTGCGGCTCACCAACGTTGCCTCGTTTTTGCACTCCACCGACCTCTCGGTAGAAGTCGATGGATTCGGCGAGCTTCGTTTTGACGTTGCCTACGGCGGCAACTTCTACGCCATTGTCGAGAGCCAGCCGGGCTACGCCGACCTGTCTTCGCTGAGCCCGCCCGACATTCAGCGGCTGAGCCCCGAACTGCGCCGCAAGGCGAACCAGAAGTACCAGTTTGTGCACCCCGAGCAGCCGCAGATTCAGGGTTTGTCGCATGTCATGTGGACCGGCAAACCCAAGGCTGCCGGTGCCAACGGCCGCAACGCCGTGTTTTATGGCGACAAGGCCATTGACCGTTCGCCCTGCGGCACTGGCACCTCGGCGCGCCTGGCCCAACTGGTGGCCAAAGGGCAGCTCCAGATCGGGCAGAACTTTGTGCACGAGAGCATCATCGGCACTTGTTTCACCGGCATGGCGCTGGAGGCTGCGCGGGTTGGGCATTTCGACGCCATCGTGCCAAGTGTCGAGGGCTGGGCGCGCGTGACCGGCCATAACACGATCTTTGTGAATGACCGTGATCCGCTGCACCTGGGATTCGTGCTCAAGTGAATGCGGCGGACCCGGCAGCCATGCCTGCGCTGATCGTTGTCGGTGCCGGCATTGTCGGCCTGAGTTGCGCCTGGGCGGCACAACGCCGTGGCTGGCAGGTGACGCTGATTGACCGTGACTTTGAAGGTGATCGTGCGTCACACGGCAATGCAGGCGGCATCGGTGTCAGCGAATGCATTCCGCTAAGCCTCAAAGGCCAGGGCCTGAAACCCCTGCGGTGGCTGCTCGACCCCTTGGGCCCGCTGGCTGTGCGGGCCAGCCACCTGCCTCGCTTGTTGCCCTGGTTTCTCGCTTTGCGCAAGGTGGCCGAACCGGGAAACTACCTGCGGATCGCCCGGGCGCTGGCGGCACTTAACGAGCGCGCGTTGCCGGACTTCGAAGCCATGCTGGCGGACATCGGACTGCGCGGTGACCTGCACCAGCGCGGTGCCCTGACGGTGTATGAAACCCGCGAAGCCTTCGCCCAGGACAGCGCGGAGTGGCAGCTGAAGCGAGATCTCGGTGTGCGTTGGCGAGAAGTGGATTCGCAGGAGTTGCGAACACTTGAGCCTGGCCTGGCACCGGTGTTTGCGCAAGGCGTGATGCTGGAAGACTGGGCGCATGTCAACGATCCCAAGCGCATCGTGGCGGCGCTGCGGCACCGGTTGCAGTCGCTTGGAGCGGTGCTCGCGGTGGGTGATGCTGTGTCCATCGCACTGGACTCACCGCAGAGGCCAGCAGTTGTCCTTGCCGATGGGCGGCGCTGCACTGGCGACAAGGTGGTGATTGCGGCAGGTGCGTGGTCGGCCCGACTGGCGCGCACTGTGGGTGACCACGCCTTGCTCGAGAGTGAGCGTGGCTACAACACCACCTTGCCGGCCAGTGCCACCAGGCTCCAGCGCGAAGTGATCTTCGCTGAGCGCAAGTTCGTCGCAACCCCGCTTGCCATTGGCCTGCGCATCGGCGGTGCGGCTGAGTTCGCAGGTCTCGAAGCAGCGCCAAACTACCAGCGCAGCGATGCCCTGCTTCGGCTTGCCCGCCGTTATCTGCCGGGACTCGATGAGACCGGCGCACAGCAGTGGATGGGCCACCGCCCGGCCACACCCGACTCGTTGCCTGTGATCGGCCCGTCGGCCAGGAACCCGCGCCTGCTGTACGCATTCGGGCATGGCCATCTTGGTCTTACACAGTCAGTCACGACCGGCGAGCTGCTGGCTGAGGTGATCGCTGGCCGCGAGCCCAGCATTGACCTAGCCCCTTATTCGATTACCCGGTTTTGACAGACAGCGCTGCACTCTGGCAAGTAGCGCAGAGCGAGCTGGACGCAGCAGATGTCACGCGGATTTCCTGTAGGTCACCCAGGCAAACTGCATGCCGTCGAGCGCTGTGTGCTGCTCGCGCGACGTCTCGATCCACTGTGTGTCGAGCTGCGGCGCACAGGCGTCACCCGCAAAGTCTTGCGCCAGTTCGGTCACTACGGCGCTTTGCGCGTAGGGGAGCGCCAGTGCATACAGCTCTGCACCGCCGATGACCCACACGTCCAACGGCACTGGCTGCAACTTCTTGCAGGCTCCGAACGCCGCTTCGAGCCCGGATGCACGGATGGCCCCGTCGGCAGACCAG
>JANOCN010000577.1:0-1997 GCA_031412185.1 Betaproteobacteria bacterium
GGTTGCCAGTGGAATTTGCCTGTACGAGGCGGTGCGCCAGCGCACTGCGGGCACATAGCCACGCATGCGTCAGACCCAGCCCAGCGCCCCCAGCAACGCTCCGGTACCCAGCAGCCACAACAGGTGAATTCTGGTACGCCAGACGATCACGGCGGCAGCTGCAGTTACCAGCCACAGGCGCCAGTCGCGCTCGGGCTCACCATGTGCAGCGCTCAGCAGCCAACCGGTTGCCACCAACAGTGCGACGATGATGGGTGCTACACCTTGCTTAAAGGCGCGCACGGCGCGTAACTCGCGGTTTCTCATGGCCCAGCGGGCAGCCAGGTAGGTCAGCACACTGCTGGGCAGCAGCACTGCCAGCATGGCGACGGTCAGCCCCAGCAGCGCCGTCGGATAACCACCGGCATTGAGCCCTACGTTCCAACCCAGCAGCGCGACAAACAACACGTTGGGGCCTGGCGCGGCCTGGGCCAATGCGATGCCCGAATTGAACTGGGCGTCGGTCAGCCACATACGGTCAGTCACCAGAAACCGGTGCATATCAGGGGCCGTAGCGATGGCCCCACCTACCGCCAGCAGCGACAACACGGCGAAATGCGTGGCCAGCGTGAACCAATCACCCCAACCCAAGTGGAGCATCATCGCTTGCCCAGGCGGACCCAGGCCCAGACGCTGGACAGGCCCCCGAGCCCCAGAAGTACCCAGACCAGCGGAACTCGCAGCACCGCCACGGCAACGAAGGCCAAGGCTGCGACCAGGGCGCATGCGGCCCGGCCCATGACGCTGCTCTTCAGCGCAGCCGCCAGTTTCAGGCCAGCCGCAATGATCAACCCGGCGGCTACTGCCCCCATGCCGCGCAGAATGCCCTGTGCCACCGCCGTTTCCGCTACGCTGGAGAACAGCACGGCCAGCACCAACAAGCCCAGCAGCGGAATTGTCAACATGCCCGCCACCGCAACCAGCGCGCCGCGCCAGCCGAAGTGCCGGTCACCGAACATCAGCGACAGGTTCACGATGTTCGGTCCGGGTAGCACCTGTGCCACCGCCCAGTCTTCCAGAAACTGCTCGCGCGTGAACCATCGTCTTTTGTCTACCATCTCGCGTTGCGCTATCGCCAGCACGCCGCCAAAGCCCTGCAATGCAATCCAGGTGAAGGACCAGAACAGCTCAGACAGAGAGTGGGGGGCAGTCGTCGCGACGGCCAATGGGGGAGTTTGGGCATTGGCCATGGCGTAATTATCCCAGTGCGCCGCCGCGCTCTTTGCGATTTGCCAGCCACAGACCCAGCACAACGAACCCGGTGCCTGCAACCGTCCAGCGGTCTACCACCTCGTCCAGAAACAACTGGCCCAGAACCGCTGCAGTGAGTGGATTGAGCGCCAGAAAAACGGTGACGCGCGTCGCCGTTTCGTATTTCATGGCATACAGCCACGCGAGGTAACCGAGCGCACTGGAGATGCCGATAAAGATCACCACAACCCACACCTGGGCCCGCAACGCGCCGAGGTGTGAAGGCCAGGCTTCCGGCAGGGCGGCGATGCCGAGAAACAGCACCGATGCCAGCATGGCAATAGTCGACACCTGCAGCGTCGGATAACGCTGCACGTACGGGCGGTACAAGACGCTGCAGATCGCCCCGACCAGAGCACTTGCCAACACCGCGAGTTCTCCGAGCCAGTGCCGCTGCTCGGGCGCACCAAGCGACGGCCACAGTGCCAGGGACACGCCGAAAATCGACAACAGTACCCCGCCGAGCAAGGCCGGCGTCATGCGCTCGTAGCCCAACGTTGACGAAAGCAGCACCGTCAGCAGGGGAAACAGGCTGAAAATCAATGCGGCGCGAACCGCACTGACAAACTGCAACCCATAGTTCAAGGCAGCAACCAGAATTCCGAACTGGCCAATGCCCAACAAGGCCATGACCACCCAGTCGATGGCGACAAAACGCTTGGTTGACACCGCCAGCGCAGGCACTGGTGCAAGCCGCCGCCGCCGCA
>JANOCN010000578.1:0-5102 GCA_031412185.1 Betaproteobacteria bacterium
TGCGGATGTCGGCGAGCTCGGCCTCAGCCAGGGCGGAGGCCTCATTGCAATGGGCGCCATCCTCCAGCCTCAGCAGCTCGGCGACGTCGTCCAGGCTGAACCCGAGGCTTTGGGCGGACTTCACAAACCGTAGGCGCTCGACGTCCGCGGGCCCGTAGCGACGGATGGCCCCGCCTCGCCTTGGGGGCTCAGGGAGCAGTCCCTTGCGCTGGTAGAACCTGATGGTTTCCACGCCGACCCCGGCGAGCGAGGCGAACTCCCCGATCGCGAAGTTGTTTGCCCTCTGATCCATGGCTTGCTCCATATTCAACTACGGGCCAGACGACGTTGCCCCTGTTCTCCGCACTCCGTTGCTACAGATTATGCGCACTTCTTGGTTGCAGCCTGGCCGCGAACCAGCGTTGCACGACCGTCATTGGGCTGACGTAACCCAAGTTCGAGTGCATTCTTTTGGACCGTTCCAGGTTGTGCGGCAGGCAGACACGGCACCACCCGTTCAATCCATCCCTCGCGTCCCCCGCAACCGCCGACGAACCATCTCAATATGGTTGCGCAGCGCATACAACTCATCGGCGTGCGACAGCGGCACCACGACCTTGCCGACGCGTGCTTCCATCTGGTTGATCTCGTCCACCAGGGCCTGGGAATCATCCGGGCTTTCGTCCATGCGGTTCTCGATGTCGCGCAACTGCGCGTACCAGCGAAACACGCGTGAGCGAATGCGGAACTCGTACAGCGGCGGCACGATGCGCGACAGCGGCAACAGCAGCGCGATGATGATGCCCAGCGACAACCACATGCGCTCTAGCAGGTTCGCCAGCGAAAACGGCAGGTAACGCTGCAGCAGCGGCACCCCGCTGCGTATCGTGCGTTCGGCCTCCTTGGCGAGCGCAAACTCGGCGTTGGCCGCAATCGGGTATTCGTGCGAACGGCTGAACCAGCCCGCGTTGCCATGCAGCGTCAAGGAGGCCTGCGAGAACAGTTGCAGTATGGCCGGGTGGGTGTCCGGACGCGCCAGCAAGGTGGTCGTGGGGGCCACCAGCCGCACGTCCTGCGCCGGCACATCGGCGGCCAGGTCGACCACGCCACGGGGTAACGATACCGGTGCCAGGAACGGCAGACGCCGCGAATAGGCTTCGTTCTGCGCAAAGTTGAGCAGCTTCACGCCGGGTGTCTGCAGCAGCATCTGCACCATCAGCGACTCAGGGGCCGAGGCGAACACCAGCGCGTCCAGCTCTGCGCCCAGGAACGCCACGGTGGCGGCCGTCTGATCGAGCTGCGAGAGCCGCAGACTGCTCGCCTCCAGCCGGTTCAGATCGAACAGACCTTGCATGAGGGTCGGCACACCGCTGCCGGGGGTGCCGACGTTGATACGCAGGCCAGTAAGTTGGGTCAGGCTGGTGAGTGTGTCGGACGTGGTCGCCTGTTTGGCCGCGTCGGCACGGTAAAACAGCCACACCGGTTCCAGGAACAGGCTGCCCAGCGACACCGGCGTGTTGTCGTCTGCCTCCAGCGTGGCGCGGCTGCCGCCTTGCACAAAACCGAGGTCGGCTTTGCCTTGCAGCAGCAACTGCAGGTTGTCGGACGAACCCTCGCTGGGCAGCAGCAGCACCTCGATGCCACTGGCCTGGAGTGCCTTCTGGTAACGCACGCCGAACTCGGCATAGGCACTTTGCGCCGGCCCGGTGGCCAGTGTGATGCGTTTGGGTGGGTTCGGGTCGAGCCACCAGTAGGCCAGGTACAGCAGGGCAGCCGCCAGCAGCACAAAAGGACCGGCAGATACCGCGAGCTCGCGCAGCGAGAGCAGGGTGTAGCGGATGGTTTTGGGCATGTGCAAAATCTTCGGCGCTGCTGCCATGCTCACGTTGGTGGCGGCGGCGTCCGGTCCGGGCCCAGGTCGCAGGCTGCAGGCCATGTAGTGGCAGCCACGGTGAGAGAACGTGCCGCGAGGACCGCCCGGACCACGGCGCGCGCCGTGACCTCGGCCGCCAGGGCGGCCAGGTGCACCATGCCCGGCGTCTGGCCCGATTTTCCCGTTCCGAGCGCGAAGATGGTGTCGCCATCGTGCATCGTGTGGACCGGGTTGATGCTGCGTGCCAGGCCGTCGTGCGCGGCCTGCGCAAGACGGTGGGCCTGGGCTTTGGTCAACAGTGCATCGGTGGCCACCACCGCCAGCGTGGTATTGGTGCCGACCTGCGGATAGGTCGTCAAATCGCCCGCCAGGATGGCATCGCGGCTATTGCGCAGCAATACACCGTCTGCAGTGCGCGCGCCCGCTATCACCTGGCCCGTCGCCGGGTCGACCACGTCGCCCATCGCATTACACGCCACGAGCGCGCCCACAGTGACGCCGTCGCGCGTGATGGCCGCGCTGCCGATGCCACCCTTCATCGCGTGTTCGATGCCGAACATTTTGCCCACCAGCGCGCCGGTTCCCGCTCCCACGCTGCCCTCTGCCGGCCGGTGGCGGCCAGCCGCAACACAGGCCGCGTAACCGGCCTGCGCGTCGGGGCGTATGCTCGCGTCACCCACCGCCAGATCGAACAACACTGCAGCCGGAACGATAGGTACCACGCCAAAACGCAACTGCAGACCGATGCCATGCTCTTCGAGCCAGCGCATCACGCCACTGGCTGCATCCAGCCCCCAGGCGCTGCCTCCGGCCAGCAGGATGGCGTGCACCTGATCGACCAGGTTGGAGGGGTGCAACAAGTCAGTTTCGCGTGTGCCTGGCGCAGCCCCACGCACATCCACTCCGGCTACTGCTCCGTCGCGGGCGATGACTACCGTGCAACCGGTCGGTCTGCGTGTGTCGGTAAAGTGGCCGACCTCTATGCCCAGGACGTCGGTGATGGAGTCGCTGTCTTGTGGGGGGTGGGGCATGGCATTGGATTATCCATGGCGTGCGCGGAAGTCTGGTGCCAGCCTCGGCCGGGCGGAACCTTTCCCTGTGATGCACAATCAAGCGTAGGATGCGGCAACTGCCAATGTTCGCTCCGGTCCCACTACCTCTATGTTTCTTTTCCTCCGCCGGATCCGTTTGAAGGCCGCACTGGTTGCGCTGGTCAGCCTGGTGTTCATGCAACTGGCTGTAGCAGCTTATGTTTGCCCCGGGAGCGTGGTGAGCCTGGCTGAGACCGCTGCAATGGGGAAGTCGGGGATGCCCTGCGCCGGCTCCGAGTCGGTCGTGATGGACGAGGAGCAGCCAAATCTGTGCCAGGCCCACTGTCAGGTCGGGCAGCAGTCGGCCGATACCTACCAGTTGCCAACTCTGGCGTGCGCGTCGTCCGTTCTTGCGGTCTATCCCGCTGCCACTGCCGCTCCGCTTCTTCCCGGGGTGCCGATCCAGCCGCCGCTGGTACAGCGCTCCACAGCACCCCCGTTGACGGTACGCAACTGCTGTTTTCGTATTTGAACTTCCCGGGCGATTAGGGCCAAAACAGGCCCTGGCTCCAGTCGGCGTAGCAGCGTGCGTTGACTGGCCCACAGTCGTTATTCGGGGATACCATGTCTATTCAGTTTCGGAGCTTGACGGCCTTTGCTGCCGTTGTCGTATGCGCCTGGACCACCACGTCCCAGGCCCAAGTCCTGTTGACGCTGGAGCAAGCGCAGCAGCTCGCTGTGAGCCGTTCGCAGCAAATGGTGGCGCAGACTGCACTTGCCGCCGCCGCGCGCGAGCAGGCCGTGGTAGCCGGACAGTTGCCAGACCCGGTGCTCAAGATCGGGCTGAACAACCTGCCCGTCACCGGGCCCGACCGCTACAACGTCACGCGCGACTTCATGACCATGCGTTCGGTTGGGGTTATGCAGGAAATTACCCGAACTGGAAAACGCCAGACCCGAGCCGCCCGTTTTGAGCGCGCTGCCGAAGTGGCAGAAGCCGGGCGAGTGGTGGCACTTGCCGGCCTGCGCCGCGATACGGCCGTCGCCTGGCTCGAACGCTACTATCTGGAACGTGTGCGCGAGGTGTTGCAGACGCAACGCACCGAAGCAGGTCTGCAGATTGCAGCGGCGGACGCCGCTTACCGGAGTGGCAGAGGATCGCAGATTGACGTGTTTGCTGCGCGCTCGGCGGTAGCGCTGATTGACGAGCGTATCTTGCAAACTGAGGGGCAGATGGCGGGTGCCAGCGCCCGGCTGACCCGCTGGGTTGGTGCGGGTGCAGGGCAAGTGCTTGGTGCCGCCCCCGACCTCTCCGCCGTGCCGCTTGCACAGACCAGCCTTGAGGACCGGTTGGCGCATCACCCGAGGCTTGCCGCCATGGCCAGACAGGAGGATGCAGCCCGTGCCGACACGGCTGTCGCGCAAGCCAACCAGCAATCAGACTGGACTGTGGAGCTGATGTTCAGCCAGCGTGGCCCGGCCTTCTCGAACATGGTGTCGGTCAATCTGTCCGTTCCTTTGCAGTTGGATCGGAAGAACCGACAGGACCGCGAGGTGGCAGCCAGGCTGGCGCTGGTTGAGCAGTTGCGTGCCGAGCGCGAAGAGGCGACGCGCGAGCACGTGGCAGAGGTCCGAGCGTGGTTGCAGACCTGGCAGGGCAACCGTGATCGCCTGGCCCACTATGACCGGACCCTGGTCCCGCTGGCGGCCGAGCGTACCCGCGCCGCACTGGCGTCTTACCGCAGTGCGAGCGGCCCGCTCGGTATGGTGCTGGAGGCGCGGCGCATAGAGATCGACACCCAGTTGGACCGTCTGCGGCTGGAAATGGACACCGCTAACCTGTGGGCGCAGCTCAATTTCCTGCTGCTACCCGAATACGACACGTCAGTACAGCCAACCCCCGCCGCAACTATGGAGAAACAACCATGAAAACCCGAACCTTGCTGGTGGTGCTTGCCAGTATCGCAGCGCTGGGCGCCGCCGGTTACGGCCTGTATGCAGTCGGCATGCGCGATGGCATGCAAATGGCACCCGGCCCGATGCCACAGGCGCAAGGCGGGGCGAGTTTGTCCACAGCGGTCTCAGGCGGCCTGCCGCAGACGATTGCGCAGGGCGAGGAGGCGACGCGCAGGCACATAGCCGCTGGCATCAAGGCGGGCGAAGTGGACCCCGCCACAGGCAGAAAGATCCTGTACTACCACGACCCGATGGTGCCGGGC
>JANOCN010000579.1:0-4495 GCA_031412185.1 Betaproteobacteria bacterium
ACGGCAACTTCAACTTCGGCGGTACCAGTGACCCGGTGGTAGACCGCCTGGTAGACGCCATGAAGACCGAGATCGACGTGACCAAGCGAAACGCCATGATCCGGGAAGCGCTCATCCGCACAAGAGACGAAGTGCTGCTGATACCGCTGCACCACCAGTTGCGTCCGTGGGCCATGAAGTCGGGTGTGGACACGGTGTACCGTGTGGATGACCGGCCGGAAGCGCGTTTCACGACGATCAAGTAAACGGCGCCGCATCAGCGCGCAAAAAAGGGGCCGCTGCGCGGCTCCTTTTTTTCGCCTACTAACCGCTACCTTGCATTCGGTTCACCACTACCCGCTATTGCGCCTGCACGGTTGCGCGCAACCCAGGTCTGGGAATATGCCGTACCGGCCCGTACCACGCTTGCGTGGTCGACCGGGTATTGTCGGTATCCGTCATGATGCCTATCGACACCAACGCCCCCGGTGGCTCGCCAAACGCCTTGATGAAATCAGCGCGGATATCACGCTCATAGTCCATCCACTGACTCAGGTTGCGGGCACCGGACTCCATCACCACCTTGCGAATACGGGAGGTTCGTGTATTGACCAGCACGGTGCCCGGCTCGCGGTTATTGCACCAGACGTACATCAGCGTAGCGTAAGGCATGGGCTCTCCGGTAAGCGCGTGGGCCAATTCGGACAACATGGCATCCTTGGGGGAAAAAGTTGAGCGGTCGCCCTCAAAAGCCAGCACCACCCGCACCGGTGAGTCATCCCGCTCGCGCACTGCCAGGTCGGCAGAGCTGATCAAGGCCGGCACCTTCCAGGAGAAGCGTAGCTGGCTCAACTCCGCAGGCTCGACCCGCACCGCCTTGCGCAACATGCTGGCCGACGAGTTGGCCAGCGCAGATATGGTATCGCGCCCGTCCAGCCTGGCGTAATGGTATTGGCTTTGGCGCTTGCCCGGAAACTGCTGGTGTTGCCAAGGTGCAGGCTTGGTGGAGCTCGATGACGCAACTGCCCAAGGGCTGGAAGCAAGGCTCTCCAACTCAGCATTGCCCTCTGGCTTAGAGTCGGGGCGGGGCGATGTGGCGCAACCCGCGAGCGCCAGCGCAGCACCCAGCAGCACAAAGGCTCTGGCAACAGAATTCACGGTTCAACATCCATTTCTTGGAGCGTGGCGACGCGCTGCGTACTGGGTACACCGGTCTTAAACATCTTTCGTAAAAAAGCCCTGCTGTGTAACCACAGCAGGGCTTTTTGGAGAACTCGAACTCTCACACTGGCACAAGGCCAGCGCGGGAATTAGAAGTCGTGACGCATACCAACACCGAAGATGTTGTTTTTGGTGCTTGCAGAAAGCGCTGCAGTAGCCGCAGCCGGACGAGTCCTGCCCGTCAAGAAGTCAGCATACACGTTGGTGCGTTTGCTGAGTGCATACACCACCTGGCCACCCAAACCGGAGCTCTTGCCGTCAAACGCCAAACCTGTCACGTCGTTCTTTTCACGCGCGTAGCCAAGGTTCAAGGTGACTGGGCCGAGTGGCATGCCAACGCCAAACATCCAGCCCTTGTCGTCCGAGCCGCCGGTCAGTTCAGCACGCTGGTAGCCACCATACAGCTTGGCTACGCCCAAGTCATACGACGCAGCCAACGTTACGTCAGAGATAGAGGTGCTACCTGGGCCGCCGACTGCGGTACCAAACAAGCCGCCTTTGAACTTTTCGTACCCAACGTGCACGCCCAGAGGGCCATTGGCGTAACCCACCAGGAAGCCCACGTAGTTACCAGCGCTGTTGGCGCCAGGAACCTTGTTTTCGCCTGGGGCGTACATGATCTGGGCTTGGAAACCACCAAGAGCGGGAGTAGCGTACAACAAAGAGTTGTTGATACGGCCTGGCTCAGCATGGATGCCTTTGTTCCACACGTAACCCATGGCAGAGTTGGTGGTGTAGCCTTGACCGTCGTAGGTACCCCAAACTACGTCGAGCGGGGAATACTGACGACCAGCGGTGAAGGTACCGAAACCGCCGGACAGACCCATATACGCCTGACGACCGAACAGCAGACCACCTTGCGCGGACGAACCAGCGTCGATGTTGAAGCCGCTCTGGATGTCGAAGATGGCTTTCATGCCGCCGCCGAGGTCTTCAGAACCCTTCATGCCCCAACGGCTACCGGACAAACCAGCAGAGTTGACTTGCAGGCCAACGTTGCCAGCAGCGGTCTTGACGCCATTGGTCTTCTGGGTTGCGTTTTGGATCGTCCAGTCGATCTTGCCGTACAGCGTGACGGACGATTGTGCAAAAGCAGCGCCGACGGTGGCCAGCGCAGCGAGTGCTACTAGGGTTTTTTTCATTTCAAGTTTCTCCAAGGTTAAACATAGGGCTCCGGTAGAAGTCATCCTTCGGATCCCCGGGCCAACCTCCTATTTCAGGAAGTTGGGTGTATTGCACCAGACGCGCCCTGCTTTGGCAAAGAGTTTGGCGGTAAATTTGTTTGCGCAAGTTGTTTCCGTTGCAGTGCTGCAACAAAACTTTTTTCGAAGGGGAAATGCCAGTTAACAACTGGTCTGGCGACCCTTTTTGGGTCCCGAGCAAGGCCTGCGGGGATTTTCTCTGCAGGAGTAGACTTGAACACGAAAACCTGAAATTTACAGCGCATTCATCAAAGCTGGGGTGTCTGCGGGGCCGCCAAGACTGCTGTAACTCCGTCTGCACAACTTGACAACACCATGATCGATCCCTTTTTGACCACTGCCGATGCCGCGCTACGGACCCTTTTCGCCTCGCCCCACGCGTCCCGGCCCTGCCCGACGTTGCCGAATCAGGCGACCAACCTGACCCCGTCCGAAAGGGCCCACGCCGGGGCGCTGATGCGTGTCAACCACGTAGGAGAAGTGTGCGCGCAGGCACTTTATTCGGCGCAGGCTCTTGCCACGAAAAATCCCGCCTTGCGCGCCCGGTTTGCGCAGGCCAGCCTGGAAGAGGCCGACCACCTCGCCTGGACCAAGACGCGGCTGGACGAACTGGGTGCCCGGCCATCGCTGCTGAACCCCTTGTGGTACGCAGGGGCTTTTGGCTTGGGGCTGCTGGCCGGGCGGCTCGGAGACCGGATGAGCCTGGGTTTTGTAGTAGAAACCGAGCGTCAGGTGGAGGCCCACTTACAGGGCCATATGGAAACACTGCCTGCGGGCGACCACGCCTCGCGCGCCATCGTGGCGCAGATGAAAGACGATGAGGCCCGCCATGCAATGGAGGCCCAAAGTGCCGGGGCGCTGGGTCTGCCGCCCCCCGTGCAAAGCCTGATGCGCGCCGCAGCCAAGGTCATGACGACCGTGGCGCACCGAATTTGATCAGCCCTCGGTCAACGTAAAGCTGGTGGTTATGGAAGCCGTCTTGCCCAGCATGATGGTGGCGGAGCAGTATTTGTCGTGGCTCATGGCAATGGCGCGTTCCACGGCCAGCGGCGGAATGCCTTTGCCAGACACGCTGAAGTGCATGTGGATGGCGGTAAACACCTTGGGGTCGGCCTCGGCGCGCTCGGCGGTGAGTTTGCAGGAGCAATTGCGCACATCGTGGCGCCCGCGTTTCAGGATCAGCACCACGTCGTAGGCGGTGCAACCACCGGCCCCGGCAAGCAGGGTCTCCATTGGGCGCGGGGCCAGATTTTGCCCACCGTTTTCCGGTTTGGTGGCATCTGGTGCCCCGTCCATCATCAAGGTGTGGCCACTGCCGGTTTCGGCCAGAAAACCCATGCCCGAACGTGTGCCCGCCCCGCCGGTCCAACTGACTGTGCATTCCATGGTGCTCGCCTTGAATTTGAAGAACTGCTGCTGATTCTGCCAGCACGGGTGCGGGGCCGGGTAGCCGGGGTAAGTGGGGGCATGGCGCTTATCATCCACGGGCAGCAACGCACTCCATGAAAACCAAACACCTCACACCAGCCGATTACCTGAAAAAGATACTGACTGCGCGCGTTTACGATGTAGCCATCGAGTCAGCGCTGGAGCCCGCCAAAAACCTGAGCCGCCGACTGCACAACAAGGTATTGCTCAAGCGCGAAGACCAGCAGCCAGTGCGCAGTTTCAAGCTGCGCGGCGCCTACAACAAGATGGTGCACTTGAGCCCTGAGCAGCTCAAGAAAGGGGTAATTTGCGCCTCGGCGGGCAACCATGCGCAGGGCGTTGCACTGGGGGCCCACAAACTGGGCTCACGCGCGGTGATTGTGATGCCCACCACCACACCGCAGGTCAAAATCGAGGCCGTGAAGGCGCTGGGTGCCGAAACCGTGCTGTTTGGCGACAGTTATTCGGATGCCTACCAGCACGCCGTGCAGCTGCAGGAACAGCAGGGCCTGACCTTCGTACACCCATTCGACGACCCCGACGTGATCGCCGGGCAAGGCACGGTGGCGATGGAGATTTTGCGCCAGCACCAGGGCGAGCTGCATGCGGTGTTTGTTGCCATTGGCGGCGGCGGCCTGATCTCCGGGGTGGCGAATTACATCAAG
>JANOCN010000580.1:0-4053 GCA_031412185.1 Betaproteobacteria bacterium
GGGACCCCGGCCCGAAGGGTTGTGCTGATAAAGCGCGTCTGCGGCGTTGCAAACCTTACGCAGGGGCTACCCTGGGCTGCGGCTTGCGCCTTGCATCCATCGCTTTCTCGTCACAACGCAGGGTCGTCTTATTCACGGATAGGTTCTAAGTTTTACGCTGCGCTCTGCGGTGGTTTGCGCCACTTTATCGCGAATATAGGTTGGCAGTGCCTGCTCCGGACGAACGGCGCAACCCGACGCGAGCAGCGCCGGTGCCAAGCGCAGCATGGCGCTTGCAGTCGGCAAGGCAGGCACCCGCGGCAAGGCGGGGTCGAGCTGCAAACGCGCGCCGTAAGCAGCGAATACGTTGCCAGCCAGCAGCGAACTTGCGGCCGGCCAGTCGGCAGTCGGCAATACCAGGCTCTGCGGCCCCCCCAATGGGAAGCGTTGACGTTGTTCCCAGCGACCGCCATCGTACGCAAAACTTGCAGCGTAGATTTCGTCCATGCGGGCGTCCAGCATGGCCAGTACACGCAACGCGCCAAGGTCCGGGGCGGATCGGTGGCGCGCTTCCTCGGCGAGCGCCAGCAAGCTGTCTACCGGCAACACCGGCAGGCCCGGCCCATCGCTGTGCGGCCGGGCTCCGAACGCCAGCCCCTGGGCCACCGAACAGGCCGTGCGCAGGCCGGTAAACGCACCCGGTCCGCATCCAAAGACAATCGCATCGAGGTCGGAAAAACCCAGTTTGGCCTGTGCCATCAAATCCATGATGGCCGGTATCAGGCTGGCCGAAGCCTGCGCCCCACCCGCTGCCGTGTGTTCCCAAAGCTGCGTCTCACCGTCCACGGTACGGGCCACGGCAATGGACATCACGTCGGTGCTGGTGTCAAAAGCAAGCAGGCGGTCAAAGGAAACCATCTGTCACGCCACCCAGACACCGCCCCACCAGCCAGACGCCGCACTGCCATGCGCCGACCTGGAGTTACCGGAGAGATGTACGGGTGAAAACTGCTTGCGCCAACGCATCGCCGGATTATCGGTTGCAGCACAGCGGTAGACTGCGCAGATGCCTTTCTCGATGCTTTGCCGTCTGTTGCGCGCAACCCTGGTGGTGGCCAGCGGTGCCGCGTCGTCGCTCGCCCAAAACCTGCCCCCCGAGGTGGAAGCGGCGCTGCTGAGGGCCAAAGTACCCCGCGAGGCGGTCACCATGCTGGTGGTGGATGCCGAAGGCAAGAACCTGCCGCGACTGAGCTACCGGGCCCAGGTGGCGATGAACCCTGCGTCGGTGATGAAACTTGTCACCACCTATTCAGCGCTCGACCTGCTGGGACCGGCATTTACCTGGAACACACCGGTATTCGTCGAAGGTGCGGTGCGGGACGGTACGCTGTATGGCAACCTGTTTATCAAAGGCGCGGGTGACCCCAAACTGGTGGCGGAACGCCTGTGGTTGTTATTGCGCCGGGTACAGGGGCTGGGCGTCAAGACCATCAGCGGCGACATGGTGCTGGACCACAGCGCGTTTGCCTTCGCCGGGGCCGAGCCGGGGGATTTCGACGGCGAACCACTGCGCCCCTACAACGTGGCGCCGGACGCGCTGCTGTTGAATTTCAAATCGGTGGTCATGACGTTTGTGCCCGACCGTACGCTCAACACCGCACAAGTGCAGTTTGATCCGCCGCTGGCCGGGGTTGCGACGCAGACCAGCCTACCCTTGTCGGCGGGTGAATGTGGGGACTACCGCAGCGCCTTGCGGGCCGACTTTTCCGACCCGGCACGGATCCGGTTTGGTGGCAGTTACCCCGCCGCCTGCCAGGAGAAAGTCTGGCCGGTGGCCTACGCCGACCCGCGCAGTTATGCAGCGCGCGCCGTCGAGGGCATGTGGCTGGAGATGGGCGGAAAACTTGGCGGCACCGTGCGTGGCGGAAAACTCCCTGCGCCCCCGGGGGCACTGCTCAGCCCGGCGTTCGAGGTGCTATCGCCTGCATTGGCCGAAGTCATCCGCGACATCAACAAATACAGCAACAACGTGATGGCGCAACAACTGTTCCTGACCTTAAGCCTGCCCCCCAGAGGCTCAGTTAATGGCGCGGCGGGCCGCAGCGAAGCGGCAAGTTTCGAGGCGTCACGCGAAGTGGTCCGGCGCTGGTGGCAGGAGCGTATCGGTGGTACCGACGCACCGGTGCTGGACAACGGTTCGGGCCTCTCGCGCACCGAACGCATCAGCGCCCAGGCACTCGCACGTATGCTGCAAACCGCCTATCTGTCGCCGCAGATGCCGGAGCTGATGTCGTCATTGCCGGTGGCAGGCGTAGACGGCACCATGCGGCGCAACCGCTCGCGGGCATCTGGCAGCGCCCACCTGAAGACCGGCAGCCTGCGCGATGTCGCAGCGATTGCCGGGTATGTACACGCCACCAGCGGCAAACGGTATGTGTTGGTGGCCATTGCCAACCATGCCAATGCGGGTGCTGCACGCCCGGCGCTGGACGCCTTGCTCGACTGGGCCATGAAAGACAATTGAGCCATGACTGTTATCGAAACCATCGGGTTCTCGGCTGCGACCCTCACTACCGCCAGCTTTGTGCCGCAGGTCTGGCACACCTTCCGCACCAAGGACGTGAGTGGCATTTCGCTGGGTATGTACAGCGTGTTCGTGGCTGGTTCCGTCTTGTGGCTGCTCTACGGATTGTTGATCGTTGCGTGGCCGGTGGTCGTTGCCAACGCCATCACGCTGGGCCTGGCGCTGGCTATATTGTTGATGAAGCTCCGCTTTCGTCGGCGTGGCTGAGACATTGGGCGGGACCCCAGGGGGTCAGATAGCTGCAGGAGCCGCAGACCAGTCGAATGTTTTCAGGCCCAGGACTTGCGCAAAGGCTCGGTCGGCGGTGACCAAGGTGCAGGCTTCGGCCAAAGCATGGGCGGCGATCAGCAGATCCATGGGCGAGAGCGGCTTTTCGCTCGCTTCGAGTGCCGTACGCAAGCGGGCGTAGTGTTCGGCACAGCCGGATGTCCATGGCAAGATGCTGACCGTGCGCAGGAATCCCTCGACGATACGGCGCAGATCAGCATTGACCGGCCGTCGCGCCAGACCGAAGCGCAACTCTGCCTCGGTAATGACCGAGATGCAGAATGTACGCTCGTCAAGCATGGTCGCCAGAATGTCGGCACGGCCCTTCGCGACAGCCGACACCGCGTTGGTGTCGAGCATCAGATCCAGGCTCATGGCCAGTCCCGTTCAACCGGCGGACTGGGGTCGCGCAGGTTGTCGAGCGCATCGAGTTCTTGCTCTGGGATGTGCGCCAGCAACTGGTCACGCAGCTTCAGCCACTCAGCAAATTTTCTGTTGCGCGGGCTTAAAATGACGTCGCCCGTCACCGTGTCGCGCCGGATATAAACCTCGTCTCCATCAAAGCGGAACTCCGCCGGCAGACGCACGGCCTGGCTGCGACCGTTCATGAAAATCTTGGCGGTCTGCATGGGGTGCTCCTTTCGAGGAATGTTGGCGGCCAATTTCCGGCCGCTCTAGGCTTGGTATATATCTTGGTTTATATCAGCTACTCCCAGGCAATTCAAGCAGTTCGCACCGATGAGGGCCTCCAGCCACCCTACCGTGACTTCTGCCGATCAACCAGCAGCCGCAGCGCGCTGCAACCGGTCGCGCACGCCATCCCATTCGCCACCCTCAGGCGGTGTCTCGACCCAGATCAGTTTTACGCCGCGGGTATCGAATTCACGCAACACCGCAAATAGTTGTTGGGCGGTCGCGGTTGCGTCATCTGGCATGCGCCTGCGCAGCACCTTGCTGGAGGCCGAGCGCAGCACCACGCGTGCATAGATGGCGATGACGGGGTCGGCGCGGTCGATGTCCGAGCCCAGCAGGTCGAGCGCGGTCTGCAGCGCGCGGGCATCCATCAAACGCAGCCTGGCCGTGGGCGCATAGTGGGCTTGCAGCGTGCCAGAGGCGCGTGGCGCGTCCAGCGAACTCGCCTCCTCGGCGCTCAAGACCTTGCGCCCACACGCTACCGCCACCTGCTCCTTCGTGATGGCACCGGGACGCAACAACACCGGTGC
>JANOCN010000581.1:0-6165 GCA_031412185.1 Betaproteobacteria bacterium
GGTACATCAAGCCCGCCCAGAATGTTGAGCAGGGTGGACTTGCCGCTGCCCGATGCGCCCAGCAACACCACAAACTCGCCACGGCAAATGTCAAGGTCCACATCGCGCAGCGCATGGACCTCAACATCGCCGCTGCGATAGACCTTGGACAGGCCGCGGCCGGAAAAAACGACCTCGCTGGAAGGTGCACAGGAGGGCATGGCTGGCGCTGGAGCAGTGGGATGCATAGTCGCCATGGGTGCTTTATGCGCTACTTCCCTTGGCGTCCCGAGTGACTCGTTTTGCTGCCCGTTTTCCAGTGTCGGTTGCATTGCGATCTTCGGGAGTGGGGGGCTCACCAGATACTGCAAAACGGGTAGCCGCAGGTGCGGAACGTATCTGGAGAGCAATACCAACGACTCCAGCGACGATCAAACCCAAGTCAGCCTGAACATCAAATACAAACGCCGCCTGGCTACCCACGAAACACCACAAGACAGGAACGACAACCGCGCTGCGCGGATGCGGTTTGACCAATAGTGCGAGCAAGCCAATCGTGAACAACGTGGTAGGGCAGGGAAGGCCAAAGGTTGGAAAGGCCGGATAGCGGTGCCCGGCCAGATACGTCCACGCCGGGTAAATGAACCAGGCAAAAATCAACAAGCCCCATCCAGCACGCATACGCCAGCCCGACGTGTTTTTGAAGGTCAATTTGCGGCGAACCACGCCTTGCCAAAAGAAGACCGCCGCACCAGCCATAAATACCGCTGCAAACACATACGCGATTGGATTGATCGCCGTGAAAAACACCAAATGGTAGGCCAGCGCTTGCCAAACCCACAAGAACGTGAGAATGGCCGAGATGCCAACACCGGCATATTTGCTGCGGTGCAGAGTCAGGAGTACGCTGGCCAGCAGACCCAATGCCAGCAGCGGCCATTGCATCGGCCAAACCGCTGTGTTGTAGGCGCTGAATACGCCGTAGAACTCTGCGCTGGTAAACGGTATGTTCACTCTGCCCGCTGCCCAAGACGTTCGAGCTTGGCCAGCCACTTGGCAGCGTCGGCTGCTTTCATGTCTCCGGTCATTCCAATCAGTGTTTCATGGACCGGCGCAATGCCCACAAAGCCCAAGATGTTCCGCTCCAGTGACTTGACGCTGTGTGCGCGAAAGTACCAGCGGTAAACCAGAGCGGGCATGCCCATCGTCACTACAACGCGCGCCGAGCGACCCGTCAAGCCTTTTTTCCCCCACGGACTGCCGCCTTCCTCATAGGTAAACGCGAAGCCGGGACGCGCGACCTGCTCAAGGAAACCCTTCAGCAGGGCCGGCATATCGCCCAGCCAAAGTGGGAAAAAGAGAACGATGTGCTCGGCCCAGGCGATGTCGTCTTGCGCTTGCTTCAGGCTCGGGGGAATACGGCCTTTTTGCCATGCTTGCTGGCTACGGAGCAGAGCGAAATCGAGTTCGGCCACGTTGATGTGTCTCACAGCATGGTCTGCGCCTTCTGCGCCTTGTGCATAACTGGTTGCCAGCGCGTGACACAAGTGTGGTTCGCTCGCGTCAGGATGTCCCTGGATCAACAGGATTCGTTTCGGCATGGTTTTGCCTCGGTTGTGTTGTTGGATCGACGGCAACGTGGAACGTGGTGCATGCCTGTTGAGACAATTCTGAAGCTCCCTCCCAGACAGTTCTGTGCGGCTGCACACGCTTGGCCCGAACAAGACTTCTTTTACGGCTGCTTGAACCGCGGTGCGTTGATCCATATCAAGGCTTGTCTCGATTGGGAAGGAACAACAGGAACGCAACGGCCGTAACCCTGGGACCAACAGCTTAGATGCTTGTGGATCGAGCCGGATGGCGACCACGGCGCAGGGTTTGACTTCGACTGCGCTAGGGTGTTTTTTGGATGGTCGATGTCAGTGCGGTAGGTCTCTGAAAGATACTGAGATCGGCACTGTTTTCCGATGCAGCTTGCTGTTTGCCATTAGGAGCGGAATCAATGGCGCTTTGTGAACCATTCCAGTGCGGATAGTTCAGTAGCACATGGGCTCAATCGGCCAATGGCAGCACGCTGATTGCTGATTGCTGGCGCAACTGCCAAAGCAGATGCACCAGCAAGGCAGCAATGACCACGGCACCGCCGACCAGCGTCCTTGAACCCGGCACTTCGCCGTGCACCAGCCAGACCCAGACTGGTCCGAGCACTGGTTCTGCGGTGCCGATCAGTGCGGCGATGGCTGCAGGCAGCAGTCGCACGCCGGTGACAAACAACACCATGCCGAGGCCAAGATTGAGCGCCCCAAAAACAAACAACAGTGCCGCGTCATCGCTGCTGACACGTGCCGCGCCGCCGAGTGCCAGCGCCACCAGCAGCGACAACACGGTGCCCAGGAACACGGCGGGCATCATCCGCACGTTGGCGTGTCGGCGCGTGAGTACGGTGGCCCCGGCAAAGGCGACGGAGATCAGCACCGCTAGCCCGTCGCCCACGGGTGAGACGTGGCCGGCCAACGAGCCCGACACCATGATGCCCACCCCCACCATTACCACTGCGATAGCGGCCCAGGTGGCGCCGCCCACGCGTTCGCGAAACAGCACAAATGCCAGCAGGGCGGCAAACAGCGGCACACCGGCTTGCATCAACAGAATGTTGGCTACGGTGGTGTGCGACAGCGCCACCACAAACGATGTGGATGCGGTGGCGAAACACAGCGCCACACCAACACCTGGCAGACCCATCGACGCAAACAATTGCCGGGTGCCCACCCAGCCGTCGCGCTTGAGCATAAAAACCAGCAGAAAAGCAGCCGCACTGAGCGAGCGCCAGAAAACCACCGTCCAGCTATCCGTGACTTCCAGGAAACGCGCAATGGCACCTCCGAAGCTCCAGACCACGGCCGAGCCGAAGACCAGTAGCACCCCACGATTTCTGAGCCCACCGTCTGCCATCACAGTGCGGGTCCCACCCCAGGCAACTGCATGCCCCTCAGCGCTGGATCAACTCAACCTTGTACCCGTCGGGGTCGGTGACAAACGCGATCACGGTGCTGCCGCCCTTGACCGGGCCCGGCGCACGCGTTACGTTGCCACCCGCAGCGCGAATTTTGTCGCACGCGGCGTATGCATCGGGAACGCCGAGCGCGATGTGCCCATAGGCGGAGCCCATGTCATAACTCTCGGTGCCGTAGTTGTAGGTCAGTTCCAGTTCGGCATGCTCCGGGTTGGACCCGTAACCGACAAATGCCAACGTGTATCTGTATTCGGGGTTGTCCGAGGTGCGCAGCAGTTGCATGCCAAGCACCTGGGTGTAGAAATCAATCGAGCGTTGCAGGTTGCCAACGCGCAGCATGGTGTGGAGCAGGCGCATAAATCAATTCAGAAGGAGGGTGAAACGCGCCCGGATTGTGGCACGTGCCGACATGGTGCAGCGCCTCAGCCCTCAAACTGCCTTTCCGCTTTCGGCCACGAGAATGCAGCCTGCGATGCGCCAGGACTTGTCTTTCTGACGCTCAAGTCGGTACAGCGCGATCCAGGCACCACCATTACCGTCGGTCATGTGAACCGGCTGCACCAGCACTGCAGCATCGGATGTGGGTTTGCGAAACGTCACCGATGCCGGCCGGTACACCACCGGGTAGGTACTGCGCACCATAAGCAGGAACTGCTCTGGCGTGCCAAACATGGTCTGGATAGACGGTGTCGCGTAAGAGAAAGCGCGTGGTGCGTCGTCGGCGGCAAACGCGTCCAGCTGCGCGCGCACCACCAATTGCAACGCACGTGCGTCGTTGACTGACACCGATGGCCCAGCCGCACCCGCCGCCGGTGCCAAACCAAAGCCGATCAACGAGAGCAGCAAAGCCCATCCCGAAAAAATTTTGCGCATGGCGACTCCCAGGTAGTTGGCAGGCAGATTTTGCCACCATCATGCCCGAGTTATAGAAACCGTGGAGTGGGAGAATGAAGCGGAGTTGATTCCCGAAGACCGGAGGCGAAAATGCGTGGTACCAAAGTCGAAAAACAGCCGATACGGCGGTTCGCGATCTGGCTGGTTTTGCTCGCAGCGGGCGGTACCTTTGCGATGACGATGGGTACCCGGCAAGCGCTGGGGCTGTTTCTGAGCTCGCTCAATACATCCACCGGCCTTGGCCTGGGCAACATCAGCCTCGCGTTTGCGTTCGGTCAGTTGTGGTGGGGACTGACGCAACCGTTTGCTGGCGCGATGGCTGACAAATTCGGTGCCGGCCGGGTAATATTTACCGGCATCCTGCTGGTCACGCTGGGTATCTTCATCACGCCGTGGATGTCCAGCACCGCCGGGCTGATCTTGTCGATCGGTATTCTGTCGGCCGGTGGTGCGGGTCTGGCAGGTACCGCCGTGGTGATGGGCGCCACTACGCGTCTGGTCGCGCCGGAAAAGCGCGGTATGGCAACCGGCATCGTGAACGCTGGTGGGTCATTCGGTCAGTTCCTGATCGCCCCGATAGCCGGTGCCCTGCTGCTAGGTTTGGGTTGGGCCAACGCGATGCAGGTGCTGGCACTGCTCGTGTTGCTCGCTCTGCCGTCTGCCTGGTTGCTCAAAGGCAATGCGCAACAATCCGCACCACCCGGCCAAAAGACCCAAAGCACCGGGGAAGCGGTGCGCTCGGCATTGCGTCACCCGGGTTTTCTGATGCTGAGCACAGGCTTCTTCGTATGCGGTTTCCACGTCGCCTTTCTCGCCACCCACTTGCCCGGCGTGGTCGCGTCGTGTGGCCTGCCGCTGCAGTTTGGCGCCTGGGCGCTTGGCATACTGGGCCTGTTCAATATTGTCGGCAGTATCGGCATCGGTTGGGCCGTAGGCCGCTGGCGCATGAAGTCCCTGCTGGCGCTGGTCTACAGCGTGCGTGCAGTGGCGGTGCTGGTGTTTCTTGTCGCACCCAAGAACGGTACGGTAGTGCTGGTGTTCGCGGCCGTTATGGGCCTGACCTACCTGTCGACCGTGCCACCCACGGTAGGCTTGGTCATCAAGTTTTTCGGTACCACCAACATGGCTACCCTGTTTGGCATTTCCATGTTGTCGCACCAGGTCGGTGGTTTCCTGGGTGCGTGGCTGGGTGGCAAGGTGTTCGAAGCCACTGGCAACTTCGACTGGATCTGGTACATCGACATCGTGCTTGCAGTTGGGGCAGCATTGATTCACCTCCCCATCAAAGAGGCCCGGTTGCCCGCGCGTTCAGTCGTCTGAACGAATGAGGGTTGGCATGCTTTCGGCTGGCATGCGAGAGGGTGACGGGCGAGAGGGTGACGGGCGCGCGTGAGGCACAAGTGCGTAATTTGGTGGGCAGGGCCGTGGCATGGCAGTGACTGTGCTCCGGTCATCTCGCGGGCGTCTGTTTTTGGAGCGCTTTGGCTACTGCGTCAACTACAGGGCTGGAGCGCGTCCGCTGTAGCAACCGCGAATAGTCCTGCGCACAGTCACCACCAACCCACGTCCTTGACTCTTGCTGCTGTGGGCGTGGCGCGGACAGCCCGCTGTGCGAGTAACGTTGCACCTTGCACCTTGCACCTGGTACTGGCATCCAACCACCAAACGCTACCAATCAAGTCAGGCGTGACGGGTGGCTGCGCCGGTTCGCTGGAAGTATTCGCGCCTGCCACATAAGTTACGCGTCCAAACAACGGTGGTCGCGCCAACCAGCCCAACGTGCTAGAAACATCATCTGCGCGAGACTGCAAGCGAGACGGCGCGGACGCCCGGCGCGCTAGCCCTCCAGGTCGCCCAATCCAGACCAGCGAATCGTAAGCTTGTCAGGCCGCCAATTCCGAAAGTCCAGAAAACCGCCGGGTCCCGACTCCCAAAATGCGAGCCGACCAACTCAGAGAGAGCCCCCAGTTTCACGCGAACAATTCAAGCAGCCGGTCCAGCCCTCCGCTATTGATCGCCACCATCGCCTGTTCCCGGACCTTGGGCTTGGCATGGTAGGCGACCGACAGGCCGGCCACCCCCATCATGGGCAGGTCGTTGGCACCGTCACCGACCGCGATAGTCTGGTGTGGTGCAAGCCCCAGCTGGGCACAGGTGGCCAGAAGCATCTTCTTTTTCTCTTCGCCGTCACAGATATCGCCCCAAGGCTGATCGACCATGCGCCCTGTGAGCTGGCCGGCATACACGTCGAGAACATTCGAGCGTGAGAAATCGAATCC
>JANOCN010000582.1:0-6560 GCA_031412185.1 Betaproteobacteria bacterium
GCTGGTAAGCCCACGCTCGCGTGCAAACAGCGCAACCGTCGAGTCATCGCACAGGTTCTGCTTGGCAAAAACCAGCAACGCCAGGCTGGTCGGTACGGCACCGGTACCGTCGGCAGGCATGGCGGCGCTCTGCGTGTAGCGGGGTGCAGACAGCGGTACCACGGCGACTGCGCTTTTGCCGTCTCCACCCAGGCTGAGCAGGCTGCGCATCCCGCTTCGGGCGCGTGCCAGCGTTCGCAGCAGCAGGGGGGCATCCAGCGCGTCGCGGGTCGCCACTCGTCCGTGCAGTTGTCGCAAACCCGATTCGCGTCCGAACTGGGGGTTGGCTGCCGGCCCGTCATGCAGCGCGTCGCGTCCCAATGCGTTGGCAAACTGGATCGCGGCGGTATCCACATCCACGGCAACCAGACCATAACCGACCTGGTCCACCGCCAGTCGCAACAACTCCAGCTCGGAGATTTCCTGTCGCTGCGCGGCCACCGGCCTGCTATTGACATTGTCGTGTGGTGTGCTTGTATGTGTGCGTTCGGTCATTGCCAGCGCTCCTTGTGCGCACCGGGTCTGCGGTTGCAGGCCAGCTCTCGGTGCGTCAGCGCCAGATTAGGGCTGCGCTGATGTGCTGGGTGGTAACCTTGCCCGGCCGGGTTTGTGACGTATGCACCAAACTGCCGCCCTGGCCCCCCAGCAATGGCAGGCTGCTACCAGCGCAGCGGCAACTTGCGCTGCAATACGATGTGCCGCTCGACCATCCGGATGTAGCCACCGTTCTCCAGGTCTTTCAGGATGCGGCTCACCATCTCGCGGCTGCAGCCGGCATGCCCGGCCATCTCCTGATGCGTAATGCGCTCGCTGATACGGTGGCTGCCATCCGGCTGTAAGGTGGCGAGCTCGACCAGGCGCCGCGTGAGTCGCCCGTAGACGTCGATAAACGCCAGGTTGCGGGCGTCCTGCGTTGCCAGGCGCAGTCGGCGAATTACTTTCGCCAGCAACTCAAAAGCAAACTCCGGGCGCTCTGCAATAAACGCCAGCAGCGTCGGGCGGGTCACTCTGGCGCACACACACGACTGCTGGGTCATGACACTGGCAGACCGTACCCCGCCGTCGAGCGCCATCTCGCCAAAATAGTCGCCCGGGCCAAAGATACCAAATGTGATTTCCCGCCCGCGCGCATCGGTGCAAAACACCTTGACTTGCCCTGACAGAACGATGAACAGGGTGTCGCCCGCATCACCCTCCTCGATCAGGATCGTGGCTTTGCGGTAGCGCACCACATTGCCACGCTGCGCCAGGGCCCGCACGTTGTCCGGGTAACGCGCGTCAGCCACAAAGTGCTCCAGCTCGTCGGGCATGGCGACTCCTTAAACATCCATCATACGGGGTATGACACGCGCGCCAGCACGGCCCAGAGTCCAGGTGTGACAGGCGCTAATTTGCCTGTTCCGCCCACCAAAGGAGGGTCTATGAGGCACCTTGATTTTCCCGTCAGCGCCGCCGCGGTTCGCCTGCACGGTCGCGAGTTCCACGACCAGGACTTTTATGCGGGAACCGCTTGGTCGGCAGTTCCAGGTACCGGCCCGGTATGCGGGGCTGCGCCGCCGCAGCCTTTGTACGAGCTCGATGAGTTGCAGCACCAACTGGACGGCTACCCGCATCGGCCAGGCGTAGCGGAGCGTTTCTGGACCCTGGTACGCTGGACCAGCATGTGCATCGGTTTTGCCATCGCGGCGGCGACGGTGGTAGTGTGGCTGGCACGCACCGATATTCAAAATGCGCAATGGGTGGATTCTGTAGCGGAGGAATCTGACGCCGAGCTGAACTGAAACAGCTGGGCGGTGCACTTGCGGCGTGTCAGCGCACCTGAGCCGGCATCAGAGTGCGCCAGCCAGGTCCCGCGCGTCGCGCTCGTAGTCTGCCAGGCGGCGCAGCGCGCGCGTGCGCTGCTCTGGGCTGGCGCTGTTATGTAGCTGGGCAAAGGTCTTGCAGCTTTCTACAATCGCCTTCTCCGAGTAGGCCCGGTAGGCCGGATTGGGCGAATTGACAGAGCGGTCCAGGTACGCCCGGAGCGCTGTCGTCGCCACGGTGGCCGTGGGTTTAGGTTTGCCCTCAGATCCGCTTACCAGGCGCAAAGTCTGCAGCAGGTCCTGCTGGCGCCGCAAGCGCTCGGCGTAGCTCAGCTGCGGATCGAAGCCCGACTGCGATACAGAACTGCGCAGGATCGCCAGCTGGCGATCCTCCAGCGTGCCGTAGAACTGCTCGCTGCGCTCGACGGCAGACTTCAGGCGTTTGGCTTGCCGTTCGGCAGGATTACCTGCGGCCCAGTCTTTTCGCCACTCGGTATTTGCCTTGCCAAATTTGGCCTCGATGTGGGCCAACTGTGCGGGCCGCAGGCCCATCGCCAGCACCACAGCCGCAGGCTCGGCCTGGGTGACCACGGCGTCGAAGCGCGCTCGCACTTCGGTAAACAGGCTGCACACCTGGTCGGGCGAAACGTCTGCGGTTGCGAGTTGTTGGGTCTTTTTCAGCAACTCGGCGATCTTCGGCAACTCGGTGCTGCGGTGCCACTGCAGCAGGCGGGCCAGCTCCTCACGCACCTGGAGCGATTGCGCGTCGCCGAGGTCGGCATACCCGTCGATCCACCAATAGGCCAGGTCGGGGGTATTGTTGTAGGCCAGTTTGATGGCGCTGCAACCCGGTAACAGCAACAAAGCCGAACTGGCCACCAGCAGGCTGATAATCCGGGAGCAACACACCAACCAGCGGGAACCGGATATGGCAGCAGGTAGCAAGGCAATCGATGTGGTCATCATGGCGGCGGGCAAAGGCACCCGTATGAAAAGCAAACTGCCTAAAGTATTACATCCCTTGGCCGGTCGTGCATTGGTGCACCATGTTCTGGGCACAGCCGCTGCCATCGGAGCGCGCCGCGCGGTGGTGATTACCGGGCATGGTGCAGAGGCGGTGGAAGCCGCCTGCCTTGGCGGCGGCGTTGCGGCCCAGGGACTGGACCTGCAGTTTGTGCGCCAGCAGCCCCAGTTGGGCACCGGGCATGCGGTGCAGCAGGCAGTGCCGGTGTTGGCAGACGACGCGGTGGTCGTGGTGCTGAGCGGGGACGTACCGCTCACGCAGGCAGCCACATTGCTCCGCCTGATCGCGCTGTGTGACGGCGCGCAGCTGGCACTGCTTACGCTGGAGTTGCCCAACCCGGCCGGTTATGGCCGCATCGTGCGGGCTGCCAGCGCAGAAAACGGGCGGGATAACGCAGCGGTGCTGGCCATTGTTGAACAAAAGGACGCCAGTGCCGACCAATTGGCGATCCGGGAGATCTACAGCGGCATCATGGCCGTGCCTGCGCACCTGCTCAAGCGCTGGCTGGCCCGGCTCGACAACAAGAATGCGCAGCAGGAGTACTACCTGACCGACATCGTGAAGTTCGCGGTGGCCGATGGGGTGGCAGTGGCGGCGCACAAGATCACCGATGCGGTGCAGGTGACTGGCGTCAACAGCCCGCTACAACTGGCCGAGCTCGAACGTGCTTTCCAGCAGCGCCTGGCGACACAGTTCATGGAGCAGGGCGTGCGCATCAGCGACCCGGCGCGGTTTGACGTGCGGGGCGATCTGCAGTGCGGGCAGGACGTGGCGATCGATGTAAATTGCGTGTTCGAGGGCATGGTTTCCCTGGGTGACGATGTGTCGATTGGTGCCAACTGCGTGATTGCCAACGCCAGCATTGCAGCAGGCGCAGTGATTCATCCGTTCACCCATATCGACGGCGAGGCAACCGGCGTCACAGTCGGTGCCGGTGCGCTGGTGGGGCCGTTTGCGCGCCTGCGCCCCGGTGCGGTGCTGGGTGCACAGGTGCACATCGGCAATTTTGTAGAGGTGAAGAACTCCACACTGGCCAAAGGCGCCAAAGCCAACCACCTGGCGTACCTGGGCGACGCGACGGTAGGCGAACGCGTCAACTACGGCGCTGGCAGTATTACCGCCAATTACGACGGCGCGCGCAAACACCGCACCGTGATCGAGGCCGACGTGCATGTGGGCAGCAACTGCGTGCTGGTGGCCCCGGTGACCATCGGCGCGGCTGGCACCATTGCAGCGGGCTCGACCATCACCAAAGACACACCACCCGGTGCCCTGAGCGTGGCGCGCGGCAAGCAGTTGCTGGTTGCAGGGTGGAAGCGCCCGAAGAAATGAGCGCGGTGCCACCATGGGCTAGCGCATGACGCGCGAGCTGGAGCAGGCGAGAACCGAGATTGCGCAGTTGCAAGGGCAACTGGCGCAGACCCGGCTGGCGCTGGAAGACTTCACCTATTCGGTTTCGCACGACCTGCGCGCTTCGCTGCGGCACGTTTCGTCGTACCTCAAGATCGTGCGCGAAGACCTGGGGCCGGGGGTGGACGCCGGTATCCTGGCGCACCTCGATACTGCGGGCGGCGCGGCAGCGCACATGGTGCTGCTGATGGATGGCTTGCTGGAGTTGTCGCGGGTCGGGCGGGCCGAGATGCAGCTGGCGGATGTGGACCTGGCCCGGCTAGTCTCCGATGTGCGGCACCAGCTGGAAAATGGCATGGAGCGACACAAGCCGCAATGGAACATTGCGGCAGACCTGCCGCTGGTACGCGGCGACATGGCCTTGCTCGGCCAGATGTTGGCACAGCTGCTGGGCAATGCGTTCAAGTTCACGCGCGATTGCCCGCTGGCCAGTATCGACATCAGCTGGGCGGCGGCAGGTGATGGATTTTGCGAGTTGCACATCCGCGACAACGGGGTGGGTTTTGACGACCGGTTTCAGGACCGCCTGTTCCGTGTTTTCCAGCGCCTGCACAGCCCGAAACAGTTCGAGGGCATCGGTATCGGGCTGGCGCTGGCACGCTGCGTGGTGGAGCGCCACGGTGGCAGCATCCGCGCGCAGAGTGGGGAGGGCGCCGGTTGCCGGATCAGCCTGACCCTGCCGCTGGCCGCTGCTTGCGGGCCATAGGAATTCGCGCGCCGAATTTGCTGCGTTTGACGCTGAAGAATGCCTTGACGTTGCGCACATTCGCGTCGCTGGTAAACAACCGCTGCACCAGTTCCAGGTAGTCAGGCATGTCCAGCGCATGCACCACCAGCACGAAATCCGGCCCGGGCGAGACCCGGTAACACTGCTGCACCGAAGCGTCGTCGGCAATGCGGCGTTCGAAAGCTTCGAGCCACTCTGCGCCCTGCCGGTCGAGGGTGATCTCTACGATGGCGCACAAGCCGTGCCCCAGCACCGGTGCCAGTTTGTCTGCGGCCAGCACTGCTATCTGGCGCTCGATCAGGCCTGCCTCGCGCAGCCTTTTGACGCGCCGCAGGCAGGTAGGCGGCGAGGTATGCACGCGCTCGGCCAGCTCCAGATTGGTCAGTGAAGCGTCTTGCTGGAGCTGATCCAGTAAACGCAAATCTACCTCATCGCATTCGATTTGTTCCATGCAGATATCTTCCATGAAATATTTGATCGAATCAACCGTTGTGTGGAATCCGAGTCCGAAATTGCCAACTATTTGGCAACTAATTTCGTTCCATTCCGCCTACCATCCACCACATTGTTTTTTGGAGTAAGTCTATGTGTGGCATTGTTGGCGCAGTTTCCACCCGCAATATCGTCCCGGTTCTGGTGCAAGGACTGGAGCGGCTGGAGTACCGGGGTTATGACTCCTGCGGGGTGGCGGTACATGCCAGCGGGCTGCAGCGGGCGCGCAGCACCGCCCGCGTGGCGGAACTGGCCGAACAGGTGGCCAACACCCATCTGGAAGGCCTGACGGGCATCGCCCACACGCGCTGGGCCACCCACGGGGCGCCGGCGGTACACAACGCCCACCCCCATTTCAGCCACGGCCCGGGCGCCCACGCCATGGAACGTGTCGGGCGGGTTGCGCTGGTGCACAACGGCATCATCGAAAACCACGACGAACTGCGCGCAGCGCTCAAGGCCAAAGGCTACGAGTTTTTAAGCCAGACCGACACTGAAGTTATCTCGCACCTGATCGACAGCCTGTACGACGGAGACCTGTTCGAGGCGGTGAAGGGAGCGGTGGCGCAACTGCAGGGTGCCTACGCGATTGCGGTGTTTTGCAAGGACGAGCCGCAGCGCCTGATTGGCGCGCGGGCTGGCTCACCGCTGATTCTGGGTGTGGGCAAAGACGGGCAGGAGCACTTTCTGGCCAGTGATGCGATGGCGCTGGCCGGGGTAACCGACCAGATCGTCTACCTCGACGAAGGTGACATGGTGGACCTGCAACTGGGCAAATACTGGCTGTTCGACAAGGCCCGCAAAGCGGTCGAACCAGCCCGGCGACCGGTCAAGACCGTGCATGCGCACAGCGGCGCGGCCGAACTGGGCCCCTACCGCCACTACATGCAAAAGGAAATATTCGAGCAGCCACGTGCGATTGGCGACACACTGGAGGGTGTGGAAGGCATCGTGGCGGACCTGTTCGACGGCAGTGTTACCGCAGCCGGCGTGTTCGCCCAGATCGACTCGGTGCTCATCCTGGCATGCGGCACCAGCTACTACAGCGGCTGCACCGCCAAATCCT
>JANOCN010000583.1:0-5370 GCA_031412185.1 Betaproteobacteria bacterium
TGCCGTGGCCGCGATAGAGGACATTGTGCAACGCATGGTCACGGCCTTGGACAAGCTGTTTGCCGCCTACCCCGACCCCATGACCGCGTTGCAACGCTGGATCGCCGGCGCACAGCGCCAGCTCGACGCAAGCGGGTTCGAGCGCGGTTGCCCGCTTGCCACTGTGGCACTGGAATCTACCCCCGACGACACGGCCATTCGTGCTGCCCTGGCGGTCGCGTTTGCCAGGATTCGCGACCGCCTCAGTCAGGCACTGGCCACCAGTGGTGTCGAGGCCCAGCGCGCCAAGGGTCTTGCCGCGCTGATTGTTGCCGCCTACGAAGGCGGCCTGCTGCAGGCCCGTGTGGCCGGCAATTCGGATGCCATGACGCAGGTGACCAGCACATTGCTGGCGTTGCTGGAACCACAACTCGAAACCAGGGAGTGACGATGAACCCCACCCACGCCAAAACCGCAAAAGCCGAACGCCGTACGCTGAGCGCCACCGATGGCTACCCGATCGCGGCATTGTTCTATGCTGCCCAAGGGCCGCTAGTCGGCAACCTGGTGATGGCTGGCGCGACCGCCGTGCCGCAGGGCTTTTACCGGCGCTTTGCCGAATTCGCCGCCTCCAGGGGCTACAACGTCTTGACGCTGGACTACCGCGGCATTGGCCTGTCCGCGCCGCCCACGCTCAAGGGGTTCAAGATGGACTATCTGGACTGGGGCCGGCTGGACCTGGCAGCGGCGGTGGATGCCATGAAGAGCGATGACCTGCCTTTGTACATGGTTGGACATTCGTACGGTGGCCATGCTTTTGGCCTGTTGCCCAACCATGACCGTGTGGCGGCCTTCTACACCTTTGCCACCGGTGCTGGCTGGCATGGCTGGATGCCACGCCTGGAGCGTGTCAAGGTGTGGCTGATGTGGCATGCCCTGGCCCCGCTCATGACGCGCTGGAAAGGCTACCTGCCCTGGAGCACGCTAGGCATGGGCGAAGACCTGCCGCTGGATGTGTACCGTCAGTGGAAACATTGGTGCCGTTATCCCAACTACTTTTTTGGCGACCCCGGCATGCAGCACCTGGCAGGCGATTTTGACCGTGTCCGCACGCCCATACTTGCGGCCAACGCGCTGGATGACCTGTGGGCGCAACCGCGCTCGCGCGATGCATTCATGGCCGGATACCGCAATGCGGCCTGGCAGGCGCTGGACATCGACCCGGTTGCCTCGGGCCTGGGCGCTATCGGCCACATGGGTTACTTCAAACCCAAAGCGCTGCCGCTGTGGGAAGCCAGCCTGCGCTGGCTGGAGGCGAATGGACGCGGCGCGTCGGCCCCGGTCTGACTCAGCACCCCAACTGGTCAGCCAGGTCCAAAAAATCCCGAGCATGCAAGGTATTGGCGGGGTCGGGCGAGATTTCCTTGTGCTGGTGCGGCCCAAACTCTGCGGCGCGCTCGATATAGGCAGTCTGCAGACCGCATGCCCTGGCTGCTGCCAGGTCGTCCTGGTGTGCCGCCACCAGCATGACGCTGGATGGGGGCAGGTCGAAGACCTTCGCAACTCCCAGGTAAGTCGCAGGATCGGGCTTATAGGCGCGAAATACTTCGGCCGACAACACGCAGTCCCACGGCAGCGCTGCGCGTTTCGACATATTGGTCAGCAAGCCCAGATTACCGTTGGACAAGGTGCAGATGGTGTGGCGTGTTCTCAGGCGCGTAAGGCCTACCACCACGTCGGCCCAGGGGTCGAGCCGGTGCCAGGCCTTGTTCAGGTGCCGCTTCTGGTCTTCGTTCAGACTCCGTACGCCAAACTGCTCCAGAATCTGGTCGAGGATCATGCGGTGCAGGTCGTCGATCAACGTCCAGCCCAGTCCGCCTGACATAACGCGGCGCATGGCGGGTTGGTAGCCAGCCCGCCAGGCCAGCGCGAACTGCCCCCCGTCCACACCCAGCCGCAAGGCGTCCACCTCGCGCTGGATGCTGCCGTACCAATCCACCACCGTGCCGAAAGTGTCGAAAGCCAGTACCTGGGGCGCTGGGGCTTTCATCGCTGCGCCTTGTCTTTTTGATTCTGCGCTTCGATGCGCTCACGCGCGGCCAGCCAGTCGCTGTCGGTCCACTGGCGCAATTCGTAGAAGTTGCCGCCCGTGGCGAGCGCATTGGCGCCGTCCATCATGATGCTCTGGCCGGTCAACCAGTCGCACTGTCCATTAGCCATCAGAAAACTGGCCAGGTTCTGCAATTCGGACATCTGTCCCGGGCGCGCCATCGGGTTGTTCTTGCGGCTTCGTTCACCCGGTTGTTCGCCCGGGTTCAGGCGTTTGCTCATGCCTTCGGTAGGTATTTCGCCGGGCCCCACAGCATTGAGCCGGATGCCGTATTTAGCCCATTCGACCGCCAGCGACTTGGTCATGACGTCGATGCCAGCCTTGCTCATGGCGGAGGGCAAAACATACGGCGAACCATTGTCGACCCAGGTCACGATGATGCTCATGACGCTGCGAAAAGCCTGGCCCTGTTGCCACCGGCCGGTTCTAGCCTCCTCGATCCAGCGTTTGCCTACCGCCTGGGTGACATAAAACGTGCCATGAAAAACGATGTTCGCGATCGCATCGAAGGCGCGCGGCGACAGGCTCTCGGTTGGAGCAATGAAGTTGCCGGCCGCGTTGTTGACCAGCCCGGTCAGGCCACCGGTGGACCAGAGTTCGTCCACCATCTCTTGCACATTCTGTGCAATACGTATGTCCACACCAAAGGTATCGACACGCCGCTCGGGGAACTGCTGCCGCCAAATAGCAGCAGTCGCTTCACAAACCGATTTGCGGCGCCCGCAGATCGCAATGTCGGCCCCCAGGCTCAGAAAACGTTCTGCCATGGCCTGGCCAAGACCTGTGCCGCCGCCGGTGACCAAGATACGTTGGCCAGTCATGAGTTGGTGCTGGAACATGTGGTTTCTCCTTATTTCTGGTTGTCAGGCCAGTCGTCGCATGGTACCTATTGCGTCTCCGACACACCGGCAGTCGGCCTATGCACCTGGAAGCACATTGTTTACACTGGGCGCTTCTAGTGCCAGAACAATTGGAAGCTGCCATGAAACCCGTGATTGAACTGCTCAAGAATCGCGATTCGAACCTGTACCGCATGGCGCCGGACCTGCTGGTATTCGATGGGCTCAAGTTGCTGGCCGAGTTCGGGGTCGGCGCCGTGCTGGTCATGGACGGGGAAAAGCTGGTGGGTGTGTTCTCGGAGCGCGACTACACCCGCAAGGTGGCTTTGCAGGGTAGAAATTCGCGCGAAACCAAGGTGGCTGACATCATGACGCGCGATGTCGTTTCGGTGACGCCGCAAACTGGTACCCGCGCCTGCATGGCCTTGATGAGCCAGAAGAAAATCCGCCACCTGCCGGTGCTGGATGGGGCCAAGGTGGTCGGCATGATATCGATCCGCGACATCATGGACGACATCATCGCCGACCACGAAACCACCATTTCGCAGCTACAGAGCTACATCAACAGTTAGGCAAGCTAAAACTTCCCGCCATGAGCAATCTCAAGGACATACCTCGCCCCCCTTCAGCCGACGCGCTGGACGATGCCCTGCACACGCTCAACAGCAACAAGGAGCGCTGGGCCCGTACCAGCCTGGCAGATCGCATCGGCATGCTGCAGCGCATGAAGGAAACGCTGATGCCGCAGGCGAGCAACTGGGCCTTGACAGCGGCGCAGCGCAAAGGCATTCCGGCCGGCTCCCCGCTGGTGGGCGAGGAGTGGCTGGCAGGGCCGTACGCCTGTATGTCGGCACTCAACCTGTACATCGAGACACTGGGTGCCCAGCCGGGCAAGGCCTACCTGAACAAGTTGCCGCAGCGCACGTTGCCCGGCGGTCAGCTGGCGGTCAAGGTGTTTCCGCATACGCTGATGGAGACGCTGTTGGCCGGCGGCGTGCGTGCCGAGGTCTGGATGCAGCCCGGCGTCAACCCTGCCAATCTGGCCAGCAACACCGGACACGCCTACAGCCAGCCCGAAGCGTCGCGCAGCGGCAAGGTGGCGCTGGTGTTGGGGGCGGGCAATGTGGCGGCCATAGCGCCGCTGGACGTGTTGTACAAGCTGCTGCTGCAGCACGAGGTCTGTATCGTCAAACTGAACCCGGTCAATGACTACATGCTGCCGTTTTTCGCGGCCATGTTGCAGCCGGCCATTGATCTCGGTGTGGTGCGGCTCTTCAAGGGCGATGCGGACGTGGGCGTATACCTTACGTCCCACCCGCTGGTCGAGACCATCCATATCACCGGCTCGGAGGCGGTACACGACGCCATCGTCTGGGGCGTAGGCGACGAGGCCAAACAGCGCAAGGCAGCCCACACGCCGCTAAATCCGCGTCCCGTCCATTCTGAACTTGGCGCCATCACGCCGACCATCATCGTGCCAGGCCCGTGGAGCGAGGCCGACCTGCAGTTCCAGGCCGAAGCCCTGGTAACCCAGAAGCTGCAGAACGGCGGTTTCAACTGCGCTGCCAGCCAGGTGGTGCTGATGAGTTCTGGTTGGGCGCTGGCACCGCGGTTTGAGCAGTTGGTGAAGCGGGTGATGCGCGATGCGCCGCAACGCGCACCGTATTACCCCGGTGCCAGCCAGCGCGTGCTGGCTGTCAAACAGCGATATCCGCAGGCCGAGATGCTGACCAAACCTGGTGCCTCGAGCGACCGCGTCTTTGTGACGCTGGATGCGAAACCGGCCGACCGCCACTTCTTCGACCACGAAATCTTCGGTGCCGCATTGGGCCAGGTGATGCTGGAGCCGCCTGACCCGGAACAGTTCTTGCGCAGCGCCATTGCTTACGCTAATACCGAACTGCGCGGTACCCTGAGCGCCAACATCATCATCCACCCCAAGACACTGCAGGCATTGGGCCAGCGCAAGTTCGACGCCATGCTGCAGAGCCTGAAATACGGCGCCATCGGCGTCAACGTGTGGGCGGCCTACAGTTTCCTGCTCGGCACCGCCACCTGGGGTGCGTTCCCTGGCCACACGCTGGAAGATGTGCAAAGCGGCCGCGGCGTGGTGCACAACGCATTCATGTTCGACAAACCAGAACGCACGGTAGTGTGCGGGCCGTTTCGCGCCTTCCCCAAGCCGCCCTGGTTTGTCACCCACGGCAATGCCGATAAGCTGGGTCCCAAGCTCACAGCGATGGAGTATCGGCCGAGTTTCCTGAAGTTGCCAGGCATCCTGGTGACCGCTCTGGGCGGTTAAGCCCACAGGTCACGCTGGGCCGCTTGCTGGGCGGTATTTGACTACTGCGTGCGCCAACCAGGCTGGTCGCGGTCGAGCAGCCGTATGATGGATGCAAAAAACAAATCGCTTTGCTGGCGTTCACCATGTATCTGTTGCGC
>JANOCN010000584.1:0-2543 GCA_031412185.1 Betaproteobacteria bacterium
TGCGCGCGTGTGTCGGTAATCAATGTGGGCAACAGCGCGGTAGTTCCTTGCAGCCGGTGGGCGTGCGCGATGACGGCCAGCGCCTGCACACTGGGCTCGTCGTTGAAGAGTGCGCCCCCACCGCCGTTGACCTGGATGTCAATCAGGCCCGGCGCGATGGTGCTGCCTGCGGGCAGGCGCAAAGTGGCAGCCGTGACGCTTTCAGCAACGTAAGGCACAACGGACTCGACCCGACCGGCGCGCAGGCACAACAGCATGTTGTCATGCATGTGTCGGCCGTCAAACAGGCGCGGGCAAAAGATGCGTTGCTCCATCACCGCGTCTCGGTTACCTTGGACAGGCCTTTGGGCTGGTCCGGGTTGCGACCCGCAGCAACGGCGGCCGCTTCTATCGCCAGATAGGCAGGCACCAGCGTCAACACCGTGTCGGCCAGCGTGCCCTGTGCAGCGGGGAGAAGCAGCTCTGGCACCGGTACATCCGGCGAAGCTGGCAGCCCGTGCGCCAGCAGCGTCGGCGCGCCCTGGCCGCGCGCGCGCTCCAACGCGGTCAGCACACTGGGCATCGCCCGGCGGTCGCTCACCACGCCGATCACTGGTGTTTGCTCCGACACCGCACCCAACGGGCCATGCAGAAACTCGGCACTGCTAAAGGCCAGCGCGGGTATGCCTACGGCCTCGGCGACTTTCAGCGCCAATTCTTTAGCGATGCCCAGGTCGGCACCGCGCGCCACAAAATACACGGCACGTGCGCCCGGCAGTGCTGCGCCGAACGCTGACCAGTCACAAGCTGCGGCCGCGTCGAGCCGACCTGGCAAACCATGCAGCGCTTCCAGCAACAAGGCGTCAGCACCGTATCCGGCCACGATGCCCAGCCCGGCCACTACCGACAAGACCACACTCTTCGTTGCCGCCACTGCCAGCTCCGGGCCTGCGCACAGCGGCACTTCCAGTTCGGCCGCCAAACCCAACGGTGAGCCTTCGGTGTTGATCAGGCCGACCACATAGGCACCTGCCGCACGCGCCGCCAGTGCATAACGTACGAGGTCGGGGCTCTTGCCAGACTGGGAGATCGCCAGCAGCGCCGCGTGCTGCAACGGGGCCAGCACGACCTGGGTATCCGCGATAGAAGGCATGACGGCGGACACCGTCAGACCGCCCTGCGCAGCCAGGGCATAGCGCAGAACAGTACCGGCATGGCTGGACGAGCCGCGTCCGAGCACGTCCACATGGCGCAAACCACGCTGCTTCAGGGTTCGCCCGGCGGCGAGTGCCTGCACAAGGCCGCGCTGCAGGAACGCGGCGGTGCAGCCACCACAGGCCAGGGTTTCGTCGCGCATCAGCGTCATGCATAGTCTCCGCTGGCGGCGCAGGTTGGTGCCGTGCCTGTGCTCGACGCTGGGTTTGACACTACGCTGGCACGCGACGCGGCGCGCAACTCCACCACGTAGTCGTAGCGGTCCCCGCGATAGATCGAACGCGTGAACTCCACCGGCCGACCCTCGCTGGTAAAAGAGCGCCGTTCGGTGGCCAGCACCGGGTCTGCGTCCTGCAGGCCGAGCAGGCGCGCATCCTGCCCACGCACGACCTCGGCGCGCAAGCGCTGGAACGCGCGCTGCGGGAACACGCCGTGCAGGCGCAACGCCTCGTACAGCGAGTCGCCAAAATGCACCTCCCCGCCCAGCAGCGAGGCCCGCAACGACGCCCGCTCAACCGCTATCGGCGCACCATCGGCGGTGCGCACCCGTGCCAGGCGAATAACCTGTTCGCTCGGTGCCAGCCCCAGTGCCAACACTTCGTCTGGCGACGGATAGGCCAATTCACGCGAGATCCAGCGCGACCCGGGCACGTGTCCCCGGCGCACCATGTCGTCGGAGAAGCTGCCCAAAGCCGAGAGTGGTTGCTCCACCCGCCCAGAGACAAAGGTGCCCGAACCCTGGCGCGCCTGCAGCAATCCCTCTTGCACCAGCTCGTCAATGGCACGGCGCACTGTCACGCGCGATACACCCAGCAGCGTCGCCAGCTCGCGCTCGGGCGGCACCCCCGAACCGGCCTGCAACGTGCCCGAGCGGATCGCCGAACGCAAGGACACGGCCATTTTTTGATAGAGCGGAAGATGGCCACGCGAGGCCGAAGCAAGCAGCAGTTGCGAGAAGTCGAAACGCCCTGCAGCGGCAACCGCCACAGCTAATTCTTGCCGCAGCGGCGCGGCATCCGCTGCGCCAGCGTTCTTGGCAACGATCGTCAACAATTCCAAATTGGACACAAATAGGTATTGTTTTTACGGAAGTTCCTAATTAGAGAACAAAACCAATTTAATGCCATTAGGGTTTACACCAGATCGGGTTTGGGCCAGACCTTCATCCGTTGTGGGCCGAACTGGCGTTGCAGGCAAGCCACGAAAGAGCAGAACGAAGACATCTCCGCGCGGTTCATGAATGAGTGGAATTCTCAGAATCTCGTATCGGAGTGAATTCCGAAGAAGGTCTACACGCGTTTCGGGGCGCAGCCTCCGGGTGTGAGCGAAGGTTGAGTAGCTGCCGTTTG
>JANOCN010000585.1:0-1806 GCA_031412185.1 Betaproteobacteria bacterium
GGTTTTGTCGTAGTGGATCTTGGGCGTGCGGTAGAAGCCGTCGCTCCAGAGCTGGATGCGGTTGGCATAAGCCAGCTTGACCACGCTGTCGAAGCTGCGGCTGCTGGTCGGCGAGTGCACTTCGCCCCCGCCAAACCGCACGGCACCGGCACCGCAGCTGTCCAGCCCGGCGACGAATTGGGCCAGGTTGTCGCGTACATGGCGCGCCGCAAACTGCGCCGCACGGCCGTTCAGGTCGGTACCGGCGGACGCGGCGGTAGCTGAAGCGTTGGGTATTTTGCTCGTGTCGCTAGCCGTGGCCAGCACCCGCTCGAAGGCGATACCCAGTTCGTCCGCCACCACCTGCGCCACTTTCGTGTTGAGGCCCTGGCCCATCTCGGTTCCGCCGTGGTTGACCTGCACACTGCCGTCGGTGTAGACATGCACCAACGCCCCAGCCTGGTTGAAAAGTGTGGCGGTGAACGAGATGCCAAACTTGACTGGCGTCAGGGCAATGCCGCGTTTGATGACCGGGCTGGTGGCGTTCCACCGGGCGATCACTGCGCGGCGCTGGCGGTAGCCGGACGATTGCTCCAGAGCGGACAACAAGGGATCCAGAATGTTGTCCTCTACCCGCATCTGATAGTGCGTGGTGTCGCGGCGCCGCTCCGGCGCGGTCGAATTCGCAGGCGCGATGACTTCGTCGCTGTAGAGGTTGCGTCGGCGCACATCCAGCGGATCCAGCCCCAGCGCGCGCGCGATGTCACCCATGATTGCTTCTATCACGATAACCCCCTGCGGGCCGCCAAATCCGCGAAAGGCGGTGTGACTCTGGGTATTGGTTTTGCAGCGGTACGAAGTGATGTCCACGTCGGCCAGAAAATAGGCGTTGTCGGCGTGGAACACCGCGCGGTCGGCCACCGGGCCACTCAGATCGGCGGAAAAACCGCAGTTGACCATCATCACCAGCGTCAGACCGCACAACAGCCCGGTACGGTCATAACCGACGGTGAACTCGTAGGCGAACGGGTGCCGCTTGCCGGTGACCATGAAGTCGTCGTCGCGGTCCATGCGCAATTTCACCGGGCGCTTGAGCTTGTGGGCGGCAATCGCCGACCATACGGCCATATGTCCGGCCTGGGTTTCCTTGCCGCCAAACCCGCCGCCCATCCTTCGGCACTCGACCCGTACCGCATGGTTGTCTATACCCAGCGCATGCGATACCCAGTGCTGCACCTCGCCGGGGTGCTGGGTGCTGGAATACACCACCCACTGGTTCTGCTCCTGCGGAACCACGTAGGCTATCTGGCCTTCCAGATAGAAGTGCTCCTGCCCGCCCACTTCGAGTGTGCCGCGCAGCGTGTGCGGGGCCCGCGCAAGTGCCGCCGCCGCATCGCCCCGGCGCACACATACGGGGGGCAGCACAAAACTCTTCGCCTCCATCGCGGCGGGTATGCTCAGGATGGCGGGAAGGGCTTCGATCTGCAGCGCGACCTTGCGCGCTGCGCGCCGTGCCTGCATCACCGTATCGGCCACCACCACGCCCACGACCTGGCCGATGTGTCGCACTGTGTCCGTGGCGAAGATCGGTTCGTCGCCGGTAAATGACGCCAGCATCGGGTGTCCCGGAATGTCAGCAGCCAGGATCACGTCGCGCACACCCGGCATGGTGCGGGCCAGGGCGGTATCGACCGCAATCAGTTTTCCGTGCGCCACTGTAGACAGCACCGGTGCGGCATACAGTGTGCCCTTTATCTCGGCCATGTCGTCCACGTAGGTGGCCGCACCCGCGACCTGCGCGCGCGCGCTTTCGTGCGGGTGGGACAC
>JANOCN010000586.1:0-6706 GCA_031412185.1 Betaproteobacteria bacterium
TGCATGTGCATGTCGACAAAACGCCGCTGCCCGGAGCGGCGGCTGCTGACGTGGTCAAAACGGATCGTCGGGTGGTCAAATTCGCGCAGCGTGTTCTGAATTTGCAGCAACACGTCAGGTTCCAGTGCTTCGTCCATCAGCCCTTGCGAAGAGCGCCACAAAAGGCGCCAGCCTTCGCGCAGAATATTCAGCGCAACGGCGATGGCCACCAGCGCGTCCAGCCACAACCATTGCGTCAGCGCGACCAGCGCCACTCCAAGCACCACGCCCACGGATGTCCAGACATCCGTCACCAGGTGTCTGGCATCCGCCTCCAGCGCCACCGAACGGTGGACCGCAGCCGCACCAAACATCACCCACGCCAAAAAACCGTTGATGACCGAGCTCACTACCGACAGCGCCAGGCCCCAACCCACTGCTTCAATAGGCTGCGGATCGAACAGGCGATGACCAGCCGCCCACATAATTCCGGCGGCCGCCCCGATGATCAGAATACCTTCGAAACCGGACGAAAAATATTCCGCTTTGTGATGCCCGTACGGGTGTTCGGCATCCGCCGGGCGCTGCGCAATCGTCACCATTACCAATGCAAAAATGGCGCTGGCCAGGTTCACGAAGGACTCCATCGCGTCTGACAGCAGGCCGACCGAGTCGGTAATCAGCCAGGCGGCGGTCTTGAGCGAAATCGTCACGACTGCTGCTACTACCGATGCCCACAACAGGCGCTCGGGAGTCAGGAAACGGTTGTCCAGCAGATTCATGGACGCATTGTCATGGAAGGTGTGCCCTGCCAGCCCGTTCGCGCGTTTGGTATGTAAGAATAAATGAATGCCGTTGCCCGCAACCACCTGCTCGCGATGCCCGCTTTGGGCCTGGCTATGCTCGGGCGCTCGCCAGATCGGGTACCTGGCTTTCTTTCTTGCCGCCGCCACCTGGCTCCCTGCCGTGGCGCAGGTAGGTCCCAGCGCTGCCGATGTGGCGCGTTACACCGGCTTGCATGCGGCTGCGCACACGGGAGACTTGGTTCTGATCGAGCGGCTGCTCGCGGCCAGCGGCAACCGACAGCAAGACCTTGCTGCACGCGACGCGGCTGGGCGCACCCCTGTGCACGTGGCAGCCTTTGCTCGACAACGCGATGCACTGCGGGCGCTGGCCAGGGCCGGCGCAAGCCTGGAGCTGTTGGAAAACGACCGGTACGACGCAGTCACGATTGCGTCCGTGGCCGACGACGAAGAAACCTTGCGAGTTTTGTTGTCGCTCGGTGCCAGCGCAAAACTCACCACCAGCCGCTATGACGGCACCGCACTGATCGCCGCCGCCCACCTTGGCCACGACGGCGTCGTCAAACAACTCATCGGCGCAGGCGCACCCCTGGACCATGTGAACAATCTGCACTGGACGGCGCTGATCGAAGCGATCGTGCTGGGCAACGGCGGTGCGCGCCACCAGGAAGTAGTGCGCGCCCTGCTGGCAGCCGGTGCCAGTACGCAGCTGGCGGACCGCAGTGGCGCAACGCCGCTACAACTGGCAAAAACGCGTGGGTACCGGGAGATGGCGGTAATGCTCGAGCGCGCCGGAGCCAGGTAGCCAGGTTACGACAGGGTAACGCGCACAAATTTGCGTTTGCCAACCTGCAACACATATACGCCAGCACCAAGCTTGAGGCCCTTGTCGCTCACGTGCTGCGAGTCAATGCGTACCCCGCCGCCATCGATCAGCCGGTTTGCCTCGCCGCTGGAAGCCGTCAGGCCAGCCATCTTGAGCACACGCCCGATACCGATGGCGGCTTCTCCCTCCCCCATGGCCAGGCGCAGTTTCGGGATGTCGTCTGGCACGCCCCCGTGTGCGCGGGTCACGAAATCCTGCTCGGCCGCGTTCGCCGCGGCGGTCGAATGGAACCTTGCCGCGATTTCTTTGGCCAACGCCACCTTGGCATCCTTGGGGTTGCGCCCAGCGCCTACCTCTGCCTTCAGTGCCGCAATGTCAGCTTCGGATTTGAAACTCAGCAAGGTGTACCAGCGCCACATCAACAAGTCTGAGATGCTCATCACCTTGGCAAACATGCTGTTGGCGTCTTCCGAGATGCCGATGTAGTTGTTTTTGCTCTTGGACATCTTCTCCACGCCGTCCAACCCCTCCAGCAGAGGCATCGTCAAAATACATTGTGGCTCCTGACCGTACTCTACCTGCAAGTGACGACCCACTAACAAATTGAACTTCTGGTCGGTACCCCCCAACTCGAGGTCGGACCTGAGTGCCACGCTGTCGTAACCCTGCATCAGCGGGTACAGAAATTCGTGCACGCTGATCGTCTGGCCGGCTTTGTAACGCCTGGAAAAATCGTCGCGCTCCATCATGCGCGCCACGTTGTATTTAGAGGCCAGCTCCACCAGGCCGCGCGCGCCAAGCGGGTCACTCCATTCGCTGTTGTAGCGGATCTCCGTACGCGCCGGGTCCAACACCATGGACGCCTGCTGATAATAGGTCTGGGCGTTGGCCTCAATCTGGGCGCGTGTCAGCGGCGGGCGGGTGCTGTTGCGGCCAGAGGGGTCGCCAATCATGCTGGTGAAGTCGCCAATCAAGAAGATCACCCGGTGCCCGAGATCCTGCAACTGGCGCATCTTGTTCAACACCACCGTATGGCCGATGTGGATGTCTGGCGCCGTCGGATCGAGACCCAGCTTGATGCGCAGGGGCATTCCGGTCGCCTCAGACCGGGCCAACTTCCTGAGCCAGTCTTCCTGCGGAATCAGTTCCTCACAGCCGCGCAGTGTGATGGCAAGGGCTGTACGGGCCTGGTCTGTAACAGGGAAAGCTGTACTGGTGGTTTGGTTCATAAGGGGTTTTACGGATGCAGGACCCCCGGGTGCGGATATACTCCGCTTTCGTGTGGGGGCGTTGATTCTAATGTCGCGCCCTTGGCGCATGCGCCGACCCGAGCGCAAGCGTTGCGTATAAACAAATGTTGGAATCCTGATTTGATCCACGGTTTTATTGCCGAAGCACTCAGCTTCGCTTCTGCGTCCAGACGGGTGCTTGTCCTACACCCGAAACGCGTGACGGCCGCTATCGCCGCATTGCTGCTCAGCGCAGGAGGCGTTGCAGTGGCATCACTGGCACCCGATGTTGCCGACGTGCAGTTGCGCCAGGTGCTCGAGGTGGTGCAGCCCTTGCCATTGCAGGCGCAGTCGGACTTGCTGGAGCGCCATGCCTTCAGTCTCTACCGCACCGATGTCACGCGTTCGAGCGACAGCGCCGATACGCTGCTGACGCGGCTGGGTTTGAACGATCCTGCTGCTGCTGCTTTCATCCGGTCCGACAAAACCGCGCGCCAGGCGTTGCTCGGACGGGCTGGGCGCAGTGTCAGTGCCGAAGCGTCCACCGACAACACGCTACTGAAGTTCCAGGCGCGCTGGACCAGCGACGAAAGCGGTAACTTCAAACGCCTCGTGATCGATAAAACAGCAGCCGGCTTTCGGTCGGCCATAGAGACGGCACCGCTCACGGCGTCTACCCGGCTCGCCAGCGGCACCATCCAGTCATCCCTTTTTGCCGCCACCGACGACGCGCGTATTCCCGACCCGGTAGCGGTGCAGGTGGCAGAAATATTCTCCGGGGACATCGACTTTCACCGCGCGCTGCGCAAGGGCGACCGGTTCTCGATTGTTTACGAGACGCTGGAGGGCGACGGAGAGCCCTTGCGCAGCGGCCGTGTGTTGAGTGCAGAGTTTGTAAACAACGGAAAAACTTACCAGGCCTTGTGGTTCCACGACCAAGCCAACGCTGTAGCTGGCGCAGCGCGCGACAAAGGTGGTTATTACACGCTCGACGGTAGCAGCCTGCGGCGCGGTTTTCTGGCGTCGCCAGTTGAGTTTTCACGTGTTACCAGTGGCTTCAAGATGCGTTTTCATCCCCTGTTCCAGAAGTGGCGCGCGCACCAGGGGGTGGACTACGCTGGTGCCGTCGGGACACCGGTGCGCAATGTGGGCGATGGCGTGGTCGAATTCGCGGGGGTGCAAAGCGGGTTCGGCAATGTGGTTTTTGTAAGCCACCGCAACAAGGTGACCACGGTGTACGCGCACCTGAGCCGTATCGATGTAAAACGCGGCCAGGCCGTCAGCCAGAGTCAGGTGCTTGGAGCCCTGGGTGCAACCGGCTGGGTTACCGGCCCGCACCTGCATTTTGAGTACCGGGTCGATGGCGTGCACCACGACCCTTTGACCATCGCCAAACAGAGCGAGTCGGTACCGATGTTGGCAGCTTCCAGGCCAGCTTTTGACCGCCTCGCGGTTATGGCCAAGCTGCAGCTCGCAGCTGCCACGTCGATTCGGCAAGTCACCACCCAATAGGCCTGGCCCGAAAGCGAAACGGGTGCCCTGGGCACCCGTATTGTTTGGCGCTGAGCGCCCCCGAAGCGTACCGCGGTCAGGCCGAGAAACTGGATCCGCAACCGCAGGTAGTGGTCGCATTGGGATTCTTGATCACAAACTGGGACCCTTGCAGGTCTTCTTTGTAGTCGATCTCGGCACCCAACAGATACTGGTAACTCATCGCGTCGATCAGCAAAGACACACCGTTTTTGGTCATCGTGGTGTCGTCTTCATTGGTGATTTCGTCGAACGTAAAGCCGTACTGAAAACCAGAACAACCGCCACCCTGAACAAAAACGCGCAGTTTAAGGTCGGGGTTGCCTTCTTCCGCAATCAGGTCTGCCACCTTGGCGGCTGCGCTGTCGGTAAACAGAATGGGTGTGGGCATTTCGGTCGGGATGGATTCTGCAAGGGCGCTCATGGGCTACTCCAGTGACATGGTTTGGGGGATAGTATAGCAATTCGCTCGGGAATTGCCCTATTGGTTATTTGCCGCCAGTTTAAGCAGGGGTTTTGCATCGACAGCCCCAGACGGCAATAACTGGCCGCAGACCACTGCACCCTGGTGCATTTCCAGCGCCCGGTAGTGGATGTCTCCCTCAATCCGCGCCTTGGGCTGAAGCTCGAGCATCAGATTGGCGTGCACCGGCCCCCTTACGCTGCCACTGATGATGATGTGGTCAGCATGGATTGCACCGATGACCGACGCACTCTCCGAAATCACCAGGATGCTGGGCTGGTCTTCGTTGGCACGTATATCACCAACGATGGCCCCGTCAATGCGCAGGCCATCGGTAAACCGGAAACTGCCCGCGATCTGGCTGCCGTGGGCGATCAGGCTCCTGATCGGGGGCTGTTTTCTCTTGTTGAACATGTTCGTCTTCCTCGTCTTGTTGGTTATGAATTTGTCAGAGACTGACGGACTGCGCCGCCTTGACCGAAGAACCCTCCAGGACCTTGACCGAGACACTCTTCACTACTACCTGCGGGGGCAAGTCCAGGGCACCCTGAAACCGGCCGAATTGGGTAAATTTGACCATCTGTGCCCCCGTAGGCAAAGGGGTCGTCCATGCCTTGCCATTTAGCACGCCCGAAAACGTCAGTTCCAGATTGCCCCGGAACTCCGCCACGTTTTTCTGCGGCTGGATCAACAACACGCGCCATCGGAGCTTGCGGTCATCGGCCACCTCGGCCTGCAGTCCGCGAATGGCAATGCCTTCTGCACCCGTTACGGGGATCAGTTTCTCGAAAAAACCGAGGTCATCACGCAGATTGAGATTGTCGATTTCAAGCTGCCGGTATTGGGCCAGCAACTCGCCTTGCGCAGACTTCTCAGCCGTCAACAGTGTCTGCGCTGTGTTGGCAATTGACTGCGCCTGGTCGCGTTCTTGCCGGGTTTTCTCAAGCTCGGCTCGCAACCTGACCAGCTCTTCCCTGGCTCCGCCGTCGATGCCGGCAATCACCTTGCCGAACTCGAACGCCCACAGACCGATGGCTGCACAAAAACCGAATACCACTGCCAGCAACGCCCACCGAAACGGCCAGGGCAAGGCGCTGCGCACGGCCATGCGCGGGGCACTGATCGTGAGGCGACGGCGAAGCAGCCGAAATCGCATGAAGGCTCAACAGGCAAAAAACCGCCACAGGGGCGGTTTCTTTTTTGAGTTTAGCGTTTCGAGAACTGTTTGCGGCGGCGTGCAGAGTGCAAACCGACCTTCTTGCGTTCCACCTCGCGCGCATCACGCGTCACGAAGCCGGCTTTCGACAGCTCGGGCTTGAGTGTCAAGTCGTAGTCCATCAGCGCACGGGTGATGCCGTGGCGAGTTGCCCCAGCCTGACCCGACTCGCCGCCACCTGCCACATTGACCATGATGTCGAAAGTCTCGACATGGTTGGTCAAAAAGAGGGGCTGCTTGACGATCATGATCGACGTTTCGCGGCCAAAGTACTCCTGGATGTCTTTGCCATTGACAACAATCTTGCCGGTGCCTTTTTTCAGGAACACGCGCGCGACGCTGGACTTGCGACGGCCGGTTCCGTTGTTCCAATCACCAATCATTCAAAGCTCCTTAAATTTCCAACACTTTGGGTTGCTGGGCAGTGTGGGGGTGCTCTGCACCTCCGTACACCTTGAGCGTCTTGATCATGGCGTAACCTAGCGGGCCTTTGGGCAACATACCCTTGACGGCTTTTTCCAGGGCGCGGCCCGGGAACTTGGCTTGCATGTCTCTGAAGTTGATGGACGAAATGCCACCGGGGTAGCCAGAATGGCTGTAATAGATCTTGTCAAGCGGCTTGGCGCCGGTGACTCGCAGACGGGCTGCGTTGATGATGAC
>JANOCN010000587.1:0-1978 GCA_031412185.1 Betaproteobacteria bacterium
GCGAACCGGCGCAGCCACCCGTCACGCCTGACTTGATTGATCGCGTTCTTAGGGTAAGGTGCAGAACATCGAATACCACTGCACCGTGTAGTTGCCAGTTGTCGGACCGGTTGTTGCCAAGCGCCCGTCAAGCATCTCCCCGGTCAGCGGGCTGTCCTCGCCACGCCCACGGCAGCAAACGTCAAGGTCAAGCGACCGACTGCAAGGACACCGTAAACCGCGTACCCCGTACTTCGTTGCCCGTTACCCGAATAGTGCCAAGATGCAGATCTACAGCATTCTTGACAATCGCCAGCCCCAGCCCGGTGCCGTGGATGTCTCCTACATTGCTGGCGCGGTGAAACGACTCGAACAGGTGGCCCAACTCGTCTGTGGGGATACCAATGCCCTGGTCAGACACTTCAAACACGGTGTGGGGCCCATGCGCAAAAACCCGCAGACACACTTCGCCGCCATCGGGTGAATATTTGATGGCGTTGGACAGCAGGTTGCCGAAGATGTGGCGCAGCAGCTTCTCGTCAAAAACAGCGCCATCATGGCTGGCTGAGAACAGCAACGCTATCTCGCAATTGTTGTGGGGATGCTGATTTCTTGCCTCCTGAACCAGGTTCTCGCAAAGCGCTTTGAGATTGATCGGCTGCGGTTTGAACTCCAGCATATGCGCGTCGGCCTTGCCTAGCAACAACACGCGGTCGAGCATGCCCGTCATGCGGTGTACGCTCGATTCAATAATGCCCAGAAGGTCCAGTTTCTCCTTTGCCGGCAGTCGCTCGCTGTAGTGTTTGAGCAGGTCTTGCGACGACAGAATGCTGGCCAGGGGCGTTCGGAATTCGTGGCTCGTCATGGCCACAAACCGTGAGCGGAGGTCATTGAGCTCTTGCTGGCGGTCGAGCGCGGTGCGTATGTCCTGCTCTGCCTGTTGGCGCTGCGTCACATCCAGAAAAAACAGCAACCACCCCTCGCCGCCGTCCCACGGTACCAGCGTGTCGCCGGCCTCCAGCCATTTGACTGGCTGGCCGAGTCCTTGCAGTCGCAACTGGCACCGTTCGGCAACCGGAAGCCCGGCCAAGCGGCGCTGCATGCGTTGCTCCAGCAGCGCCCGGTCCTGCGGACGCAAGCGGTGGCCAACGCCTTCGGCAACTATGTCCTCCTTGCTGGCCTGGAGAATCTCGGTGGCGCGCGTATTCACAAATACGATACCACCGTCCTGTACCACCACCATGCCCTCACCCAGGTGCTCGATCACTGCGCGGTAATGCTCCTGCGATTGCTGCAGTGCCTGCACCCTTGCCTGCTCGGACACGATCTGGGCCTGCGCAAGCTCCTTGTCACGGCGCGCCACATTGATGCGGTCGGCCAGCGCAAACGACAGCAACACCATCTCAAACGCCGAGCCGATCAGCAAGGCATTGCCGGTGAGTGCGTTAGACGGTAGAAAACCATTGTTATGCAGTGCAAGCGTCATCACACCCATCAAGAGTGCAGCCCAGGCCAGGCCAAAGTATTGCGCACCCGGATGGCGGCGCTGGATGCTGATGGCACCTGCAGCAACCACCGTCACCACGCCGACCAGTGCCAAACCCGTGACGGTAAGGCCTGCTACGCGGTAGGGCAGAAACAGCGCCACCAAAATGGACGCGCCCCACAAACCGACGAGGATCGCCATCCAGCGGTCGAGCAGCGGCATCTTGAGCCGACTGGCCAGGAAACTCCGTGCGAACTGCACACCAAACACGCCGCTGGCGGAATAAGCAAGGTTGATGGAATTATGGTTCCACCAGGTGGCGTGGGGCCAAAGAAACTGTGCGCCCAGGCCCGAGTTCGCTGCCTGCGATACACCGATGCATGCGACAAAAATGACAGAGATCAGATAGGCATGGTCCCGCACCGACAGGAACTGCAACAGGTTATAGAGCAATAGGCCCACCAGCAGACCGAAGTACAGGCTGAAGATCGAATAACTGCGCTGGTCGCTTTG
>JANOCN010000588.1:0-4744 GCA_031412185.1 Betaproteobacteria bacterium
CCCTGCTCCTCAAAGTCCTTCATCACACGGCTGACCATTTCACGCGAGGCCCCGACCATCTTGGCAATATCCTGGCGCGATATCTTGTCGCGGATGACGCGCACGTTGTCGGCATTGGGCTGTGCGCAGTCCAGCAGGACGTTGGCCACCCGGCCGTAGACATTCATCAGGGCCAGCGACTCGATCTTGCGATCAGCACTGCGCAGGCGTTGAACCAGGCCTTTCATCACCGCCGCCACCGTTGAGCTGTTCTCCAGCAGACAACGGTTGAACTCTTCTCCACCTAGAACCAGGGCATCGGTCTGCACCTCTGCCTCCACGGTTGCAGAGTGCGGCTCGTGATCGATCAGGCTCATTTCTCCCACATAGTCACCCGGGTGCATGGTGGCCAGAATCACTTCGCGGTCGCGGCGATCCGTCACCACCACGCGCGCACGCCCCGCGAGGATAATAAAAAGCGATTCACATTTTTTGCCTTGTTCAACAAGGAACTCGCCACGTTTGAAGCGGCGCTTGCCAACCGCTCCAGCGAGGGACTCCGCCTGCGCAGAAGTCAACATTGCAAACAGCGGCACGCGCAATATCAGATCAAGATTGGACAACATCGACATCCGGCAATCCTTAATAACTGGTATTGGCTTCTTACAATCAAACTCATCACGAGCCAACGATTGTGGTTGATGGGTGAAACATTGCGTCTCCGCGTTTACCCGCAAACTGTACACTGCCCAACCCGCCCTTTCTCTCAACCTCCGCATGACAACCACGAAACACGCCCGCGTGCTGATTTTGGGCTCCGGCCCGGCCGGTTACACCGCAGCCGTCTACGCTGCACGCGCCAACCTGAACCCGGTGCTGGTTACCGGCATCGCGCAGGGCGGTCAGCTCATGACAACCACCGATGTAGACAACTGGCCGGCAGATGCGCGCGGCGTGCAGGGTCCGGAGCTGATGCAGCGCTTTCTGGAGCACGCCGAACGTTTCAAGACCGATGTCGTGTTTGACCATATCAGCAGCGTCAACCTGTCCAGCCGGCCGTTCACGTTGCAAGGCGACAGCTTCACTTATAGCTGCGACGCACTCATCATTGCCACCGGAGCCTCGGCCAAGTATCTTGGCCTCCCGTCAGAGACGGCTTTCATGGGACGCGGTGTTTCTGGATGCGCCACCTGCGACGGCTTTTTCTACCGCGACCAGGTATGTTGTGTGGTCGGCGGCGGCAACACGGCAGTGGAAGAGACGCTTTATCTGTCCAATATCGCCAGCAAAGTCTATCTGGTGCACCGGCGCGACAAGTTCAAGGCCGAAGCAATCCTGGTCGACAAACTGATGGAAAAGGTTGCCGCAGGCAAGATCGTACTCAAGACGTTCCAGACGCTGGACCAAGTGCTCGGCGATGCCAGTGGCGTCACTGGCGTGCGGATAAAGAGCACACGCGACGGATCTACTGAAGACCTCGCGCTGCAAGGTTGCTTCATAGCCATCGGCCACGCGCCCAACACCGATGTCTTTCAGGGGCAGTTAGAGATGGCTGGCGGCTACATCGTTACCCAATCGGGGCTCAAGGGGCTGGCAACCATGACCAGTGTTCCCGGTGTGTTTGCTGCGGGCGATGTACAGGATCACGTGTACCGGCAAGCCATTACCAGCGCTGGCACTGGCTGTATGGCAGCGCTGGATGCGCAGCGGTTTCTGGAGCAGGGCTAGCGCGCCTCACTCAAGCTGCCCGATCTCCACAGATACCGTCAACGCAGCAGCCAAGCTTGGTACCGCCGGTTGCCCGAAAATAGTTGGTTATACTCTCGGGCTTTACCAAATTTCCCTGAAGCCGGGGTTTGTGGGTGAATCTCAAATACCGCCACTGCAAGCTGTGGCGAGGTGCGGCGAAAGCTGTTAATGGATACGCAGAGGGGTTTGTGCCCCAGCGGATCAAAAAGGAGTGGCCACATGGCACGCGTATGTCAAGTCACGGGCAAAGGCCCGATGGTCGGAAACAATGTTTCCCACGCCAACAACCGGACCAAGCGCCGGTTCCTACCCAATCTTCAGTATCGCCGGTTCTGGGTCGAGACGGAAAATCGCTGGGTGCGCCTGCGTGTTTCGAGTGCCGCTTTGCGGTTGATCGACAAAAATGGCATCGAATCTGTGCTGGCCGACTTGCGCGCCCGCGGGCAAGCTTAAGCCTGGCGCACCCACTGAATTTTAGGAATACACACCATGGCAACCAAAGGCTCCCGCGAGAAGATCAAGTTGGAATCAACCGCCGGCACCGGACACTTCTACACCACCAGCAAGAACAAGAAAACCATGCCGGAGAAGATGCTCATCAAGAAGTTTGACCCCAAGGCCCGCAAGCATGTGGACTACAAGGAAATGAAACTGAAGTAGTCCGCGTATGGAGGGCTCGCCAAAAGCGGCCTGACGAAAAAAAGCCCGAGATACTCGGGCTTTTTTTTGATCGCTCTTGTTAGCTGCGGCGCGGATGGTGCAAGTCAGGCGTGCACCGCCCGGAGCTTCATCGAAAACTCGCGCAATGCTGAAATGCCGCTTTCCTCTGCGCGGTGACACCAGGCTTGCAACTCACCGGCCAATTGTTCGCGCGAGCGCGACGTATTGAGCCAGAGTTGGCGCAACTCTTCGCGCATCGTGACCATCTTGTCCAACACCGGATGGGCTGCCCGGGCCTGCGCCAGCTTAGGCACCGCTGCGGCAGGCACCTTGTCGGCATCGCGGTGGATCCAGCGTTTGGCCGCTTCGAGCACTGCTACGTCACCTTGACGGGCTTTAAGGGCTGCAATCTCGGCTTTGCAGGCGCGCCGCATATCCTTGGCGTACCCGGCCATGACTTCATACCGATTGGCAATCAGGGCCTCCAGTGTCTTTTCATCTGCCACCGGCCGTATGCTGCCAAATTGCAATTTGGGCGGTGTCTTCTTTACCCGCGCCAGACCGATCTTTTCCAGCAAACTGATATAAACCCATCCGATATCGAATTCGTAAGGCTTCACAGAGAACTTGGCGGATGTCGGATAGGTGTGGTGGTTGTTGTGTAACTCTTCCCCGCCGATCAATACCCCCCAAGGCACGATATTGGTGCTGGCGTCGGGGGCTTCAAAATTGCGGTAGCCCCAATAGTGCCCGATGCCGTTGATGACGCCTGCAGCGGTAACCGGAATCCACGCCATCTGGACGGCCCACACGGCCAGACCGGCAGCACCAAAAAGGGCCAGGTCGAGAATCATCATCAAGCCGACACCTTGCCAGCTATAACGCGAGTACAAATTGCGTTCGAGCCAGTCGTTCGGGCAGCCTTGGCTGTATTTACTCAGGGTCTCCAGGTTCTTCGACTCGGCGCGGTACAGTTCTGCTCCTTGCCAGAATACTTTCTTGATGCCGTGGGCTACCGGGCTATGCGGGTCGTCCACCGTTTCACACTTCGCGTGGTGCTTGCGGTGAATCGAAACCCACTCCCGGGTGACCTGTCCGGTACCAATCCACAACCAGAAACGGAAAAAATGCGTTGGCAGGGCATGCAAATCCATCGCGCGGTGCGCCTGGTGGCGATGCAGATAGATCGTCACACTCACAATCGTAATATGAGTGGTGAACAACGCATACAAGACGATTTGCCACCATGCCAGGTCCAAAAACCCATGCGCCAACCAGTCAATAGTCGCGTTGAGTACGGCCCAATCGGGTAGATACATATTTGGCTAAGCTCTCAAAGAGTTAAGTGGATCAACATAGTGCCCGCGCCCCTGCCAGACAACCCGCGATTTTATGACGTCAACCGCGGGTTGGCTACGGATAAAGCTCAAAATCTACAAAAATCGCTAAAAAACCGAAAACTACGGCTTCTTCTGCCAAATTGCGGCAAAAAAACCGTCTGTGAAATGCAGGTGTGGCCAAAGACGCAAGTATTTAAGGCCATTTTCGCCACCGGTGCACAAGCTTTCGACACCCCCCACCTTTAATGTGGTCATGATTTTGCCGACATCAAGTGGCCCAAAATCGGCGTTCGATTCAGAGAATGCATCAGCTACTGCTTCGTTTTCCTGGGCCAACAAGCTGCAGGTTGCATAGACCAATCTTCCCCCTGGCTTAAGTAGCCGCGCAGCGCCCTGCAGGATTGCCGACTGCTTCAAGGCCATTTCATCAATCAACGCGGGCGTCTGGCGCCACTTGAGGTCGGGGTTGCGGCGCAAGGTGCCGAGCCCGGAGCACGGCGCGTCGACCAGGACGCGGTCAATTTTGCCCGCCAGCCGTTTGATGCGGTCATCCCGCTCGTGGGCAATCGCGGCGGGGTGTACGTTCGAAAGCCCACTGCGGGCCAGACGCGGCTTGAGCGCGTCAAGCCGGTGTGCCGACGTATCAAAAGCATACAGGCGCCCAGTGCTGCGCATGCTGGCCCCCAGCGCCAGAGTTTTCCCCCCTGCACCGGCGCAAAAGTCAACCACCATCTCGCCGCGTGCGGCATCTACCAGCATGGCAAGTAGCTGGGAGCCCTCGTCCTGCACTTCGAAAGCACCACTCTTGAAGATGTCCAGCTTCGTCAATGTCGGCCTGCCCGTGATCCGCAGCCCCCACGGCGAGTACGGTGTTGCCAGCGCCTTGATGCCGACACGCGCCAACTCTTTTTGTACGTCTGCACGTTTGGCGACGAGCGTGTTCACACGCAAGTCCAGCCCCGCTGGCAGACCCAGGCTCTCGACCAGCGGCCAAAATTGCTCGCCCGTCTGCTGCT
>JANOCN010000589.1:0-2501 GCA_031412185.1 Betaproteobacteria bacterium
GACCAGGCAGACCAGCGCGCCAAGCTGTATACCTTTGCTGGCGTCGTAGGGAGGTGGACGGAATTGGCGCCAGTTGGCCATCGCCCGGCGGATGGCTTCGGCGCGACGAGCTTGGCCGCTGGCCAGGTAGGCGGCTTCGAGTCCCAATGTGTCGTATTTGTTTTCGGCGATGTTTTCTTCGTGAGTCGCCGTTTCATGCGCCGCCCGCACTGCCTGTTCGGCTTGCAGCAGGTCTTCGGCGAGCCGTTCCAGCACCTGCTGCTGCAGCAAGAATTTATCCATGATGAAGGGTCGGCATCTCGAACAAGCGGGGGCACAGGTCTTGATTATGAAGGGCTCCACCAGCCTTCGACGCTTCCGTTGGCTGCAGATCAACTTCGACCATGGGCACTGTCCTGCCGCCTATTGCGGTGCGTCGAACGGCAGGAACTGGTCGAAGATCCAAGTTCGCGGCGGCGCCAAGCAGCTGCCTTCGGCATGGTGGTCAGACAGGCCCGATGCGCAAACGCTGCAGGCAACCCTGCGTCCCACAATAGGGGTTAGCTGGTATGGACCGTGCCCAGCCCACACAGAACACTCAGGCTTGTCTGTCATTTTGGTAACCGAACCATGTCCCCACAGATGAAGATCAACTTGAACCTGGCCTGGCTCGGCGCAACCGTCCTGGGACTGACCGGATGTGCCAGCACGCCTGCGCCCTCCCTTGAAGCTGCGCCCCTTGCGCAAGCTTGTCCGGCGGGCGTGCCAGAAGGTGCCCGCTGCCTGCGCGGGCAAGACTCAGCCAGCGCGCACTACCTGATCGTGATGCCCGCCCAATGGAGTGGCGTATTGGTCGTGCATGCCCACGGCGGCCCCACGCTTGGGCCACCCAGCACCAAGCGGGCAGATGAGGACATCCAGCGCTGGGCCATTACTGTGAGCGAAGGGCATGCCTGGGCGGGTTCGGTCTTCCGCCAGGGCGGTTTTGCCGTTACCACCGCAGCAGAAGACACCGAGCGCGTTCGCCGCATCTTTGTGGACCACGTGGCCAAGCCGCGCCGCACGCTGCTGCACGGGCAGTCCTGGGGCGCCATGGTGGCCACGCGCGCGGCCGAGATGTACCCGAAGTCATGGGACGGCGTGTTGCTGACCAGCGGTGTCGTGGCCGGCCCGGCCACCTATGACTTCCGCCTTGACATGCGCGCCCTGTACCAGCATCTCTGCAACAACCATCCGCGACCAGACGAGCCCGCCTACTCATTGGCCATTGGCTTGCCCAAAGACAGCAAGCTGACCGCGGCTGAGCTGGCTGCGCGGGCCAACGAATGCCTGGGCGTGGGAAAACCCGCAGCACAACGCACGCCTGAGCAGGCACGCCGCCTCAAGACCATCGTCGATGTGCTGAAGTTTCCCGAGACCTCGGTGATGAGTCACCTGAATTGGGGCACCTTCGCCTTGGGCGACGTGGTGGAAAAGAACGGTGGCGTCAGCCCGTTGGGCAACAGCGGCGTTCGTTATGTCGGTACATCCGACGACGCCGGACTCAATGCCGCGATCCCCCGCTTCAAGGCCGACCCCCAAGCGGTGGCGCGCTTTGCCGCCGACGTCGATCACCAAGGCCGTTTCGCTGTGCCCGTGGTCAGCGTGCACGCCATCAATGACGCCACGGTTTTTGTGGAAGGGCAGGACACCTTGCGCCAGCGCATGACTGCGGCAGGCCATGGCGGGCGTCTGGTCCAGGCCTTTGTGGACTCCAAAGAACACAGCTATTGGGGTGATGCCCACTACCCGGTGCTGTTTGAATCCCTGCTGAGCTGGGTGGAAAAGGGCCAGAAACCCACACCGGCCGGCATTGCCCAGCGATGCCAACAGCTGCAAGTGGCGCGTGGAGCGCCGGCAGCTGGTTGCGCGTTCGTGCCGGAGTACACGCCCCAACCTCTGACAACGCGGGTATTCCCTCGCTGAACGAATGTCCGTGACCCGTCATCGGCCCGTTTGACGCTTCTCAGCTGGGGTCGTAAAGAAGACCCATGCAAAAAACAGCATGAACACGAGATCGTTCAAACCGTAGATGCTGAAGAACATCCCGGCGAACAGATCCTTGGCGTACAGAGCCTCAAGCTGGTTATTCGAAAGCCACAGCAACCACGCCACCACATAGACAAACTTCTCTATGGCAAAAGCTCCGGCCAACCACTTGATACCTGTGCTCGCCGTTGCGGCACCCAAGTACGCCAAACCCCACACAGCAATCATCAGCAGGCCAAAATTCGACATGACGATGGGGTCGGCTTCAGCGATGGCTTCGTTGGTGAAAGCACGAGAGAACAGCAAGACACCCCCGATGTTCATGACACCGGCTGCGACGAATCCATTCCTGACCAGAGTCTTTCTCACGTGAACACCTCAAGAAGTTCGTGAACGAGATTGCAGCCGTAACGCAAGCTTGCAGACGCAACGCCCGGCCTCCGGGACAACACCATACTGCCCGGCCGCACGGGTCAAGCCAGGCAAGCTGGCGC
>JANOCN010000590.1:0-2606 GCA_031412185.1 Betaproteobacteria bacterium
GTGCAGGATCCGGCGCTGCTGGAGCTGTTAAACCACTATTCGGCCCTGTCGGCTGTGCCTGCAGCCCGTGTGGTCGGCACCATCACGGCCACCATTACGCGCAACAACAACAACGCGGGTGAGTCAGCGCTGGGCGACGTAATTGCCGATGCGCAACTGGCAGCAACCGCGAGTGCACAAACTGGCGCTGCGGTGGCCGCCTTCATGAACCCGGGTGGCATCCGCGCGGACCTGCCGTTCGCAGCACCCGGCAAGGTCAACGGCAACGTCACCTACGGCGAAGCCTTTACCGTGCAACCCTTCGGCAATTCGCTGGTGACACTCACACTCACCGGGGCGCAGATCTACACCCTGCTGGAGCAGCAGTGGGGTGCCACACAACCGTTCCCGCGGGTTCTTCAGGTGTCCAATGGGTTTGCCTACAGCCATAACTTTCCGCTGCCGCTCAACGCCAACCTCTCAGCCGCCGACGGCGCAACCTTCATTGCCTCGGTGCGCGGCAACAGTTATGTGGTGCCCGGCTCGGTGACTATTGCAGGCGTGGCCGTAGATCCGGCCACCAGCTACCGCGTCACGGTCAACAGTTTCCTGGCCGATGGCGGCGACATCTTTACGGTGCTGGTTGGTGGCACCAACCGCCTCGGTGGTGCCGTGGATACCGACGCGCTGGAGGCCTATCTGCTGGCCAACCCGGGTGGAGTCGCCCCCGGCCCGCAAAACCGTATCACCCGCGTCAGCCCGTGAGCCGCCCTGAATCAACTCTCCATAAACTGCCATGAAACTAAACTCCAAACCCTTGCTGTGTGCGCTGCTCCTCGTAGGGCTGTGCGGCGGCGCACAAGCAGCCTATTTTGAGCGGGTGGACTATGTGGCCTTCGGCGGCTACAGCGCGGTGACCAACAGCAGCCCGCTCAGCGACCTGGTGCAGGACTTGTCGCCTGCGCAGGGTGACATCACGCTGTTTGGCGCGCAGAGCTTCAACACGCCGCTTGCCAACGGGTCGCTGGATCACAGCTACGCGGCCGATGCGTTCCTGAGTTTTTCGACCGGCGTCACCGGCGTAGGCATGACCCTGAGCCATTCGCTGGCGGCCAATGCCAGTGGAAACCTGAGTGTTGGCGGCCACCAGCAAGACGCATTTATCGACCTGAGCGCGGTAACGCTGCGGATTGCGGGTTCTGGCAGTGAGTCCGCAGGCACGGCCGTAACGGTGAGTTTTGCGGGTGCAGCCAGCGCGCTGTACGACTTTGGCCTTGCTGTCGCCAACCCTTATCTCAGCATGGGGCTGTCGGTGGCACGCGGCAACGACGTGGTGGCCGAATATCTGTGGGACGTGACCGCCACCGGTGATGAAGCAGTGAGCTTCAGCTTTGCGGACGTGGTGGGTGAAAGTCTCACTTTCAGCAGCTACATGCTCTCCGGAGGTGGCCTTGCAGACCAGAGTTTTGCGCAAAGCAACTTCCCCTACACACTGATCGATGCGGGTGCCAGCCTGACCGGCGAATTCACGCTTGCCGCTGTGCCCGAGCCGGAAACCTTTGCCATGCTGCTGGCAGGCCTCGGGCTGATCGGCGCTGCGGCACGCCGCCGCAAACTTGCCTGATAGTTCCAATAGACACACGCCTGTCACCTTCCATTCCCAAAATCTGACGATTCCCTCAACCTGAACCAACGAAAGCATTTTCATGAAAAAACAACTCCTGGCCGGTGCCATTGCCGCCCTTGCAGCGTTCAACGCCAGCGCCTTGGCAACTGCTGGCGATCTGGCGTTTACCACCTTCAATGCCGACGAAGACGGCTGGGCCATGGTCGCACTGACGAATATCACGGCCAACAGCACAGTATTTTTTACCGACAACGAATGGTCAGGCAGCGCATTCAACAGCGGTGAGAGTTACCACCGTTGGGTCAGTGGTGCCAGCGTGATCAATGCAGGCTCGGTGATCCGTTTCTCCAAGATCGACAGTGCAACGTTGTTGTCCTCATCTGCAGGCACCCTCACGCGCGAGACGGTAGGTGGCAACACCAACTACGGCATGAGCCAAACCGAGGACACGGTGTACGCCTACCTTGGTGGCTCGGCGACAGCACCCACCACCTTCCTGGCAGCGATCAGCAGCGGCGTTTTTGGCACCGCCAGCGCCGGTTCGCTGGCCGGCACTGGTCTGTCGATTGGCTCCGGAGCCGTGCAGTTGAGCGCCGCTTCAGACTTCGCCGAATACAACGGTGCCCGTAGCGGGCAGGCAACTTTTGCTGGATACAAGCCGCTTGTCAGCAATGTCGCTAACTGGAATGATCTGGGCGATGGAGTTTTTGCAGCCAATGTGCCCAACACCACTGCCTTCACCATCTCCCCCGTTCCAGAGCCTGAAACCTTCGCCATGCTGCTGGTCGGCCTGGGAATGGTTGGCGCCATGGTGCGCCTGCGCAAAAGCGCCTGAAGCGAGATCAGCCATCTGCGCGGCGTGCGCAGGTGGCTGTAAGTCGTACGCAAAGGCCCCGTCCACGGGGCATAGTTAATTGTGGTGGTTGTCCGCCGATGCAAATAGCCGTAACGCATCGACTTTGCCCACTGCCTGCGCGCGGTTGCTGACTTTGAGCTTGCG
>JANOCN010000591.1:0-4112 GCA_031412185.1 Betaproteobacteria bacterium
GTGGCCAAACCAGTAAGCGAGCTCGTTCGGATGCTCCAGGTCCCACACCACAAAATCGGACCGTTGCCCGGTCTGCAGCGTGCCCCGGTCAAACAGGCCTAGCGCGCGCGCACCGTTCACGGTGACGCCGCGCACTGCTTCTTCAGGCGTCAGGCGAAACAGCGTACACCCCATGTTGACCATCAACTGCAAGGATAAACCTGGCGACGAGCCCGGGTTGTGGTCGCTGGCCAGCGCTATCGGAACACCGAGCGCACGCAATTGCGCCACCGGTGGCAGCCTGGTTTCGCGCAAGAAGTAAAACGCGCCGGGCAACAGCACCGCCACCGTACCGGCTGCCGCCATGGCGCCTGCACCGGCGGGGCTCAGGTGTTCCAGATGGTCACACGACAAGGCAGAGAACTCGGCAGCGAGCGCCGCACCTCCCTGGTCACTCAGCTGTTCGGCATGCAGTTTCACCGGCAGGCCCAGTGTGCGCGCTGTCTCGAATACACGCCGGGTTTGCGCCGGCGTAAATGCAATGTTTTCGCAGAACGCGTCTACCGCGTCGATCAGGCCCTGGCGCTGCAATACAGGCATCCACGCACACACGGCGTCGATGTAGTCGTCGGGCCGCCCGGCAAACTCCGGCGGCAAGGCGTGGGCGCCGAGAAAGGTGGTACGTACGGCAAGCGGCAGCGCGCTGGCGATTCGGCGCGCAACTGCCAGGCAACGCGCTTCGTCGTGCTGGCTCAGGCCGTAGCCCGACTTGATTTCCAGCGTGGTCACGCCTTCGGCCATCAACGTTCGGGCACGTTTGGCAGCGCCGGTGAATAGCATTTCGTCGCTCGCGGCACGGGTGGCGGCCACGGTGGACCGGATGCCTCCACCGGCCCGCGCAATGTCTTCGTAACTCGCGCCCTTCAGGCGCAGCTCGAACTCAGCTGCACGCTGGCCCCCGTATACCAGGTGGGTATGGCAGTCCACCAGGCCGGGTGTCACCAGCGCGCCGCCCAGGTCGTGGTCGTGGGCGATCCGTGCACGCAGCAACGACGGCAAGTCGGTCTCGGACCCGACCCAGGCCAGTTGGTTGCCGTCTACCATCAGTGCGCCGCGCTCCACCATGCCCCATGGCGTATCCCCCGCCAGCGTGGCCAGCCGCGCGTTGCGCCACAGGGTCAAGTTGTTCATCGTGTCACTCTCCCGGGGTAAAACCAAGCCACCAGGCAGCGCTGGCCGCATCCGCATCATGGGGCGCAAATGTCCACGAACCCGCGTCTGCCACTTGTACCCAAAGCAGGCTGTGCGCAGCCATCTCGCATACCTGCCCGCCACCGTGCCAGCTGCCAGCTACCGTGGTGTACAGGCCGCGCATCGCCCAGGGCTCGCGCCAATCCTGCCCGGCTTGCGTTTTTCGCATCACCCCGGAGCCCCGGCGAATCATCAGGTTCAGGTCTTGGGTCGGGCCATCCAGAAGACGGCAACCCGGCGCGGCAACGCCCGCAAAACAGAAGGGTTCGGTGCCGGGGCGCAACGTGTGTTCTGCGCCTTCCAGTGTGAGCACCACACCGGCACCCTCCAATACCGCGAACCACCGTTCGACACCCGGGAACGCCGAGAACGGACCATCGGATGCAATGTCGGCCCGGCTGATGCGCAGGTGCCAGTCGGCCCCGCCAGGCCAGGCAAGCAGCTCGCGCGTTTGCCCGCCGCCATTGCGCCAGGGTTGTGGCAAAACCGATTGCGCCTCGACTACTTGCAGGTCGCAGCGCGCAGCGGCGGGTTGGTGCACTGCGCTTGCAGACAGAATACCCTCGCCGCTGGGGCGGCCTGCGGTGGTGGTGGTCATGGCTTGAACTGTCCTTCAACCCGGTACAGCGATCCCGGGTGCACCAGCCGGGCCAATGTGATCGGCACGTCGCGGTTGACGGTGCGCCGCACGATAACCAGGCACGGCTCGTGAACAGCTATGCCCAGCAATCGTGCCTCCTGGCGCGTCGGTGTCCCAGCTTCGATGGAATATTGCGCCTCCCACAGAGGAGCCACCTGCAACAGGTAGTGGGTGGGTGTGATCTGGGTAAAGTCGGTTTGCAGGTAGTCGGGCGCGCAGGCCGGGTTGACGAAGCGGTCTTCGCACTGCAGCGCAACTCCGTCTTCAAAATGCACGATCAATGTGTGGAACACTGGCGCATTCAGCGACAAGCCCAGTTGCTGTGCTGTTTTGGCGTTGGCGCGTTCCTCGCGTGCCAGGTGCACGATGGCGTGGTGGCGATGCCCGCGCGCGGTAATTTCTTCGTGCAGGTCGCGGATGGTCAGCGACGACGACACCTGGAACAAGTGCGCTGCATACGTGCCGAGGCCCTGCACCCGGGTCACCAGGCCCTCGGCTTGCAGCTCGCGCAGAGCCCGTGTCACTGTCATGCGGCTCACGCCAAACTGTGCCACCAGCGCCGAGTCGGACGGCATCAAGGCGCCCGGAGACCAGCGCCCAACCTCCAGGCCCTGCTTGAGGAAGTCCTTCACCTTCGCGTAGGGTGCCAGCGCGTGGCCGCTGGCACCAGATGCTGGTAACCGCTTGGCAGAAGGAGAAGGTCGTACCATGGCCAAAATTGTACTTGCATAGCCTTGTATAGACAAGTACACTGAACCCAGCACAAACACACTCCTGATACAACCCGAGGCTGCCATGTCTGACCTGTCTACCGTTCACCACGTCGCCCAACCCCGTCCGGTCCGCGCCCCGCGTGGAACCGCGTTGAGTTGCAAAAATTGGTTGATTGAAGCCGCCTACCGCATGGTGCAAAACAACCTCGATCCCGAGGTGGCCGAGAACCCGGATGCGCTGGTGGTGTATGGCGGAATTGGCAAGGCGGCGCGCAACTGGGATTGCTTCGAGGCCATTCTGCAAAGCCTGCGTGGGCTCAACGAAGACGAAACCCTGCTGGTCCAGTCTGGCAAACCTGTGGGTGTGTTCCGGACGCACGTGGACGCGCCCCGGGTGTTGATCGCCAACTCCAACCTGGTGCCGAAGTGGGCTACGTGGGAACATTTCCACGAGCTCGACCGCAAGGGCTTGATGATGTACGGTCAGATGACGGCCGGCTCCTGGATCTACATCGGCACCCAGGGCATTGTGCAAGGCACCTACGAAACCTTTGTGGAAGCTGGTCGCCAGCATTTCGGTGGTGACCTGGCCGGGCGCTGGATTCTGACGGCTGGCCTGGGCGGCATGGGTGGTGCGCAGCCGCTGGCGGCCAGTTTCGCTGGTGCCAGCTCGCTCAATATCGAGTGCCAGCAGTCGCGAATTGATTTCCGCATCAAGACCCGCTACCTGGACGAACAGGCCCATGACCTGGACGATGCGCTGGAGCGGATGGCGCGTTACGCGCGCGAGAAGCGCGCTGTGTCCGTCGGTTTGCTGGGCAACGCGGCCGACATACTCCCCGAGTTGGTGCGGCGCGTCCGGGCAGGCGGTATCCGGCCCGATATGGTGACCGACCAGACCTCGGCCCACGACTTGGTAAACGGTTACCTGCCTGCCGGGTGGTCGGTGGAGGAATGGCGCAGTGCGCAGGCGGATGCGGCCGAGCACAACCGTTTGCGCGACGCCGCCGCCAAGAGCTGTGCAGTGCATGTGTTGGCCATGCTCGACTTCCAGGCGATGGGCATCCCGACCGTGGACTACGGCAACAATATCCGCCAGGTGGCGTTCGACGAAGGTGTGAAAAACGCGTTCGACTTCCCCGGTTTTGTGCCAGCCTATGTGCGCCCGCTGTTTTGCCGCGGCAAGGGGCCGTTTCGCTGGGTCGCCTTGTCGGGCGACCCAGAAGACATTCGCAAGACCGACGCCAAGATGAAAGAGCTGTTCCCCGAAGATGCGCACCTGCACCGTTGGCTCGACATGGCGTCCGAGCGGATTGCATTTCAGGGACTGCCGGCACGTATTTGCTGGATTGGCCTGGGCGACCGCGACCGGGCCGGTCTGGCATTCAACGACATGGTCCGCAGCGGCGAACTCAAGGCTCCGATCGTGATCGGGCGCGACCATCTTGACAGCGGTTCGGTGGCGTCGCCCAACCGCGAGACCGAATCTATGCGCGACGGCTCCGACGCGGTGTCGGACTGGCCGATGC
>JANOCN010000592.1:0-3528 GCA_031412185.1 Betaproteobacteria bacterium
CCGACCAGGTCCTTGGCCATCGGTGGATGCATGGGTTTGATCTTGCCCGGAAACTTGCTCTTCGCCGGATCGTTGAACGCAGCCAGTCGCGCGTAAGGATTGATCGTGATGGCGGCGCGCCCCTGTTGCATCATGGTCGCGATTTCCTCGTTGTTCACCGTCGCGAAGTTACGTGGCAGCGCGCCGGCCTTGTACAGGTCCGCGAGCACGGTCAACAAGCGGACCATCGGATCGTCGGCGGCCACAATCTGCCGGTCGGCCGTCATGTAGTCGCCACCCAGGCATCGCGCCAGAGCCAGGAAATTCGACACGAACACCGGCGTGAACGCCAGACCGGCGACCTGGGTGCCGTCGGCACGGCGGTAGGTCAATTTCCGAACCGCTTCGATCAGGTCTTCAAAAGTCTTGAGGTTGGGGTCGATCTTGCGTTCTTCGAACATCTCCTCGTTGTAGATCAGGGTGTTCAGCGCATGCCGCACCGGCACACCGTGCAGACCATCCTTGGACCTGAATGGTGCAACCAGGCCGGGAGCGAAATCGGCCATGTCCTCGATCGGCGCTTCTTTCATGAAAGCGTCCAGCGGCTCGAACAGCGCCAGATTGCGCGGGATCGCGCGCCCGTTGAGCAAATACGCCAGGTCGATGCTGGTGCTGGACAAGGACGCCTCGCGAAACAGGCGCTCGTGGATTGCGTTGACGTCGCCCAGTGTGACCCAGCTGACGCTGTTCTTGGTCGCCTCGCGCCAGGCTGCGGTCACGTCGCCCCCGGCGCCCGTGGTCGCGGCAGCCTGGTGGACCCTGTGCCCGAACACTGACAGTTCGACCGACTGGGCGCGCGCCGGCAAGAGGGTGGCGGCCAGGGTGGCGCCAACGCCCCCGGCCAGGACTTTCCGGCGCGTAAGTGAAGAGGTGTGGTGTGGGTTCATGAGGTGTCTCCTGTAGTGATTGGAAGGACCGGGTTGGAAATGCAAAGGCTTTACTTGAGTTGAAACGTCACGAGGACCTTGACCGAAACACCCTCGCCCAGCTGCGTGCTCACACGCAACCAGTTGCCAAAGTGGCGCACACGCGCCCAGGTGGTCTGGTCGCGTTGACCGGGCATCGCGAAGGTCGTGCCTTCGGCGATCCAGCGCATGCCATCGGGTGAAATTTCAATCTGCGCCAGACCCGGTGAACCTACCGCGTCTTCCAGGGCGCGTACGAAGACGAGGCCCTCCAGCGCCCATCCGGCTTCATACGGTTCCGTGGCGGCAGCACCGGACCAGGTTTCGTTGCGCGCGACGATGGCTGAACAGCTTTCTCGCAACATGTCAAAACTCCCCGGAGAGGCAGACCGAATCGATGTACAGAAACGCCCGTTTGTCGATATCGGTTTCGACAAAAAACGCGAGATTGAGCATGCACCAGAGATTACGCATGGCGGGGATCCGGATCGAGTCCACGTCGGCCATTTCGAATACCCGGTCGTTGCACTGGAAATGGGTGGCGCGCATGGTCGCCAGGTCGAAGTCAAAGCGTGCGTAGTGCCAATTCACCTTCGTCGGGATTTCGTTGTAGCAAAGCTTCTGACGGCCGCCTTCGAGGTCGATCCAGTTGTTCGGCGCGAGGTGGTAGTGCGTCACGGTCTTGTTCTCGGTGCCCAGCGGCATGACGTCGGTCGTGGCGCGCTTGAATTGCCACTTTTGCACATGTGCGCCATCCTGCGCATTGAGAAAGCGCATGTGCGGCATGACGCGCCATGCGTCACCCACTTCGGTGTCGCCGGTCTGCAGGTCGTACAGAAAACCGAACGAGCGTACCGACGACTCCATCAGCCGCATTTCGTTCGCTTCGGGTTTGAAAGTGAAATAGAACTCAAGCCGGATGGGCCCGCGCTTGCGAAACGTCAATCGCTTGATCGACACGTTTTGCGCGCCTGCGCGCGGGCGCGTGGCCATCTTCAACGCGTAGGAACCGTCGAACGAGCCGTGGCTGCCGAAGTCCCAGGTGGGCAGGGTGGACAGCATCGGTTGGGTGTGCTGCGCATAACCCGGCAACATGGAGTCCAGGGTGTGTTCGTAGTTGCCCACCAGCTGTGTCCAGCCGCAGAAGCCGCGGTCGAAGTCATCGAGTGTGATGATCCTGCGCAGGGGATCGAAGCGTGAGAGCGCAGGGTCGGCGAGCCTCAGGCTTTGGATTAATGTGTCGCTTTCGATTTGCATGGTCATCCTTTGGTTGCGCCGGCCGTCAAACCTTCGATCAATTGCCGCTGGCAAAGGACCACAAAAATCAAGACTGGCAGCAGTTGCAGGGTGGTTGCGGCGAACAGCACGCCCCAGTCCACCCCATCCAGTGCGCCGATCATTTCCGACATCACCAACGAGGCGGTCTTGGCCTTTTTGGTTGTAAAGATGAAGGCGAAAAGGAACTCGTTCCACGCATACACGATCACGAAGATGGCGACGGCCACCATGCCTTGCGCGGACAACGGCAGAATCACCCGGCGCACCACTTGCCACTGGGTTGCACCATCCATCATGGCGGCCTCGTCCAGGTCGCGCGGAATCTGGTCTATGAATGTCCGCATGACCATGGTGCCCAGCGACACGAAGAACGCGGCGTACAGGATGATCAATACCGCATAGGTGTCGTTGAGTTTCAACGCATTGACGATCGGGAACAGCGGCAGCGTGGTCACAATCGGTGGCAGCAGCCGCAATGCGATGAGCGCAAAAGCGGTGCGGGCCAGGAACGCACTGCGCCAACGCGAGTAGCCGTAACCCGCCAGCATCGACACCAGGACCGCGAAGATGGTCGCACCGATGGTCACGATCAGGCTGTTGAACAGACCCCTGAAAAAATCTCCCCATCGCGTCCACAGGCCGACGAAATTGGTCAGGGTGGGACGCCAGTCCCAGATCGATTTTCCGGTGGCGAAAATGTCGCTCTCCGGCGTGAACGCGGCCAGCACGATCATGGTGATCGGCCCCAGCGACCAAAGAAGCACCAGCGCGACGGCCAGTGTCCTGGCAATACCGATGGCGATCTGGCGACGGCGCTGCGCGCGCTCGGCCAGAGCAAACGCCGGGTTGGCCGGATGCCTTGTCGGCGTAACAGGTGCTGTACGTGTTTTGCTCATGGCTCAGATGCTGGTCAGCATGTTGCGGTACAGACGTTTCAGGTAAAAGCCCGCCAGCAGCATCGATGCCACTACCATCAACCAGCCCGTGGCAGTTGCTGCACCGAAATTGTTGTACCTGAATGCTTCAAGGTACAGGTACACCGCCACCACTTCGGTCGACCGCGCCGGGCCGCCTCCGGTCAGCAGCCAGACTTCCGAGAACAGTCGGAATGCAAATATGTAGCGAAACAACATCGCGACCAGGATTGCCGGGGCGAGCAAGGGCAAGGTGATGCGGCGGCAGGTTTGCCAGGGCTTGGCGCCGTCGATGCGTGCCGCCTCGTAGACGTCAGTCGGTATGGCCAGCCGGGCCGCGTACAGGATCAGAAAGGTGAATGGCAGGTGCAACCAAACGCTGAGCAGGGCTA
>JANOCN010000593.1:0-1731 GCA_031412185.1 Betaproteobacteria bacterium
GCGCGCGCACGTGGCTTCATCCTGTATCCGGGCAAGCTCACCACGGTCGACACCTTCCGGGTCGGGTGTATCGGTGCGATTGGCCCAATCGAGATGGCACAGGCGGTGCACGCGGTGGCGTTGACGCTGCAGGACATGGGCATCGCGTCCGCAGCATCGGCGCACTGATACAAAATACCGGCAATACCCTTCAACTTGCCCCACGTGCGCTGATGCGCAGTAAATCGGATGCAGAACAGCGCGCGCAGCGATGGGCCATGGTTCAACAGCCGGTCGCTGGAAAGCTTGACCGACCCCAACACCTGGAATCGCGGCCTCGCGTTGTATATCAGCCAGCACGTGTTGAGACTGGATATTGAGCCTTTGGGTGGGGGCTGGTTACTGCTGGGTGCAGTACAGGGCAGCAAACGCCAACCCTACAACGTGAACATCGAGCTGACCCTGACTCCCGATGGGGGCGTAGCGGCCTGGGACTGCGAATGCGAATGCCCGGTGGGAACGCAGTGCAAACATGGTCTCGCACTGATGCTCAAGGCAGCCCAACAGGGTTTGCGGCTGATGGGCCAGGCGGACACTTCCAGTGCCCGCAGCGCAAGCCCGCCTGCGGCCCCGCACGTGCCCGAACAGGCTGCATCAGAGCGCCTGGCAGCCATTGCACAGGCCGAGCAGCTGGCCCGCGCCCAAGCGCAGACACAACTGTTGCGCTGGCTGCAGGAATTGCAACGTACCAGTGGTGCGGCCGCCGGTGCGGCTACGCCGGGCATGGGTTCCGCTAGCGCTGCTGGAAGAGACAAGGCCGAGCACTATCTGTATATGCTCTCGGTGTCGGGTACCGGACCCAAGCGCCAACTGATGCTGGAGGCGATGGTGTCGAGCCGCAAGAAGGATGGCAGCTGGGCCAAACCCAGGGCTCTGCGCATGGTCCCCTACGCCGGGCAAGCGGCGTACGACCAGGCCAGCAACGTCGACCACGAGGTGTTGCAGCTAATCAGCGCGATGCAAAATACAAGTCGCTACGCTTACACCTATGTGAGCGGCGTGAGCGGTTTGCCGCAGGGGCGGGCCGGACAGTTTGCGCTCGAGCAGGCAGCCAGTACCGGCCGGTTGCTCCTGAAAAGCAACCAGGGCATGCCTGGCCTCGCGGTGCGCTGGGGGCCACCGCAGACCCTGGGCTGGGAGTGGCACGAAGTCAGCAGCGTCATGGCCAGCGAGTCTGGCTGGGTATTGCGCGCCAAGGTGGCCAACACCCAGGCCACGTTGTGCCAGAACCACCCGCCGCTGTACCTGGACGCTGAGCAAGGCCTGTGTGGCCTGGTTCAGACCGATGGCATAGCGCCAGCCCAGCTGGCTGTGTTGTTCAACGCGCCGCCAATCAAAGCCTCGGTGCTGCAGGACAACCAGATTGCGCTGATGCAGAGCCTGGGCAAACTGCCTCCACCACCGGTGCTGCAGGCGCTCACCACCTTGCAAGGCATCGCGCCCACGGCCCGGCTGCATCTGTGGCCTGTGCCCGAGTCGGATGCCTCCCATAAGGGCCTGATGCAGGCGCAACTGCGCTTCGACTACCAGGGCCACGTCGGTTGGTGGGCCACCCAGGGAGCGGTTGTGGTGCTGGACAGCCCGCAGGGCCGCTTTTTGCTGCACCGTGACATGCGCTCGGAGCAGCTCGCCTGCAACCGGTTGGCTGGACTGACCTTGCACCCAGCCGGCAACGGTGTGTTCGGGCTCCCG
>JANOCN010000594.1:0-5336 GCA_031412185.1 Betaproteobacteria bacterium
TCGACCTGGCGCAGCTTGCCACCGGGGCCGCTGGCGGCATCGAGTAGCGTCACCGCAACTCCCTGAGAGACCAGTAACAGTGCCGCGGCGAGCCCCCCCGCCCCGGCACCGACCACTACAACCCGTTGTTCAGCCACGACAAGGCACCTCGGGTAAATCGTGGTTGACGTTGCGTCGACATGTGTCTATATTAACTGACACCTGCATTCGTCAATTTTTCATTACGCTTGTGACACCCCGTCCAACTTCGAGGAGAGCCGTTTGAAACCGATCACCCGTATTGAGCAGTCTTTGGCGCTGGCTATTGCCACCGGCGAGGCACCCGGTTGTCCTCCCAAGCTGGCTGCGGCCATCTGCCATGCGGTATTTCCAGGGGGCGCGCGGGTGCGCCCGAAATTGTGCCTGGCAGTGGCCCACGCTTGCGGCGATGACGACCCGGCACTGTCTGACGCTGCGGCGGTGGCGATCGAACTACTCCATTGCGCGTCGCTGGTGCACGATGATTTGCCGTGTTTCGACAACGCCCCGACCCGGCGTGGCCGTGCGTCGGTGCACTGGGCGTTTGGGGAAAGCCTGGCGGTGCTGGCGGGCGACGCATTGATCGTGCTGGCGTTCCAGACCCTGGCAACGGCTGCGGGCCAGTCGCCCCAACGCCTGGCACCACTGCTGGGCACCCTCGCGCAGGGGGTCGGCATGCCGTATGGAATCGTCGCCGGGCAGGCTTGGGAAAGCGAATCCCGCGTGTCGCTGATCGATTACCAGCGCGCCAAGACCGGCGCGCTGTTTGTGGCCGCCACCATGGGCGGCGCGCAGGCCGCCGGTGCGCCGGCGCAAGACTGGCGCGACATGGGCAGCTGGCTGGGCGAGGCCTACCAGGTGGCCGACGATATCCGCGACGTGGTGGCCGACCCGAAGTTGCTGGGCAAACCGGTCGGGCGCGACGCTGCCCTCGGGCGGCCCAGCGCGGCCATAGAGCTGGGGCTGAGCGGTGCCATCGAACACTTCCACGGGTTGATCGCCAACGTCATGGAGTCCGTTCCAGCGTGCAGCGGGGCCGCGAGTCTGCGTGCACTGGTACGCGCTGAATCCGAGCGGCTGGTGCCGCTGGCGATGCAGGACGCCGTGCGCAAAGAGGCAAAAATCGCCGTCTGAGCCCAGGCAGCAATTGGCAGGTTGCTGGGTATTGGTATGCAGGGGCAGTCAGGTATTCCCATGACGGCGCTGGCAGGCCTGGCGGATCTGTGGTTTAGCTGGCGCAACCGGCTGCTGGGCAGCCATGGTTTCCGGCGCTTCGCGGGTAGCTTCGCCCCCACGCGATGGATTGCGCGTCGTCGGGCCGGTGCGCTGTTCGACCTGGTGGCTGGTTTTGTGTATTCGCAGGTACTGCTGGCCTGCGTGCGGCTCAAATTGTTCGAAATTCTGGCGGAAGGCCCGCAAACGCTGGAGGCCCTGGCGCGTCGGCTGGCGCTGGACCCTGCAGCCGCCGAACGCCTGCTGGCGGCAGCGGTAGCCCTGGATCTGGTGCAGCGGCGCGGCGGACACCGCTACGGGCTGGGCGCTCTGGGTGCCACCATGGTCGGTAACCACGCAGTTGCCGCGATGGTGGAACACCACAGCGCCCTGTACGCTGACCTGGCCGACCCGGTAGCCCTGCTGCGCGGCGAAAGTGCCAGCGCACGGCTGGCAGCCTATTGGCCTTATGCCACACCAAGTGGCATGTCCAACGCCGAACAGGTAGCACCCTACACCGCGTTGATGGGTGCATCGCAACCACTGGTGGCAGACGAACTGCTCGACGCCTACCCCCTGCACAAGCACCGTTGTCTGCTGGACGTGGGCGGCGGCGACGGCACCTTCCTGTTGCGGGTGGCCGAACGTGCCCCGCACTTGCAGTTGCGCTTGTTTGACCTGCCGGCCGTCGCTGCACGTGCCCAGGCAAATTTTGTCAGCAGGGGGCTAGCGCAGCGGGCCTGCGCGGTCGGCGGCAGCTTTTTCAGCGATGGTTTGCCCGCCGGAGCCGACATTGCCACGCTGGTACGGGTGGTGCACGACCACAACGACGATGCTGCGCTTCACATCCTCACGTCGGTTCGCAAGGCGCTGGTGCCAGGTGGCTCGCTGTTGCTGGCAGAACCAATGGCCCGTACGCCCGGCGCTCAAGCGATGGGTGACGCGTATTTCGGCTTCTATTTACTCGCCATGGGAAGCGGCAGGCCGCGCAGCTGCGACGAACTGCGGGTGCTATTGCACGCCGCCGGGTTCACGTCAGTGCGTGATGTGGCCACGCACATGCCATTGCAGACCAGCCTGTTGCATGCGCGCACGCCGAATACGTGATAACCCTGAGACGAAATGTGTAAATATTAGTTGACATTATTTTTAGTCAATTTAACATGACACTATGGATGGAGATTCGTTGAACGTGGTGCAGGACAAGGTCATAGCCCAACACCTCTCAGGTGTTTCCGGCACCCAAAGCATGACGGCGCTTGCGGTAGTCCTGGAGCGGCCGGAGCAGCTGACGCTGCGTGGCCTGGACCTTTCGGTACCGACCGAAGATGACGTGGTGGTCGACATTGCCTGGAGCGGCATCAGCACCGGCACAGAAAAGCTGCTGTGGAGCGGACGCATGCCGGCATTCCCCGGTATGGGTTACCCGCTGGTGCCAGGTTATGAGTCTGTCGGTCGGGTGCGGTTGGCTGGCGCCCGCTCGGGCCGCCAGGTCGGCGACGCCGTCTTTGTGCCGGGCTCCAACTGCTTTGGAACCGTCAAGGGCCTGTTTGGTGGTGCTGCGGCGCGGCTCGTGGTGCCGGGCGCACGCGCACTGCCGATCGACGCGGAGTTTGGTGAACGCGGTGTCTTGTTGGCGCTGGCGGCCACCGCCTACCACGCCACCTCCGCACACGGTACCCAACAACCCGACCTGATTGTTGGCCACGGTGTATTGGGGCGCCTGATCGCGCGGCTGGCCGTGCTGGCGGGCGCAAGCCCGGTGGTGTGGGAAACCAATGCGGGGCGGCGCGAAGGTGCCGCCGACTACCAGGTAGTCGACCCGTCCACCGACAGCCGCCGTAACTACCACTGCATTTGCGATGTGAGCGGCGACGCAGGCCTGCTCGACACGCTGATCAGCCACCTGGCTCCCGGCGGTGAAGTGGTGCTTGCAGGCTTTTACGACACGCCGCTGTCTTTCATGTTTGCCCCGGCCTTCATGCGCGAGGCCCGGATTCGCGTCGCCGCGCAGTGGCAACCGCGCGACCTGCAGGCGGTCAAGGAACTGGCCGAGTCCGGCCGACTTTCGCTGGATGGGCTGATTACCCACCGCGCAGATGCCACCGAAGCAGACCGCGCTTACCGAACCGCGTTCGGCGATCCGGCCTGTTTGAAGATGGTTCTCGACTGGAGATCTTGCCAATGAATCCGACCCCCACTGCCGACAGCGTCATTGCGAAAGCATCCGCCCCCAAACCCATGACCATCATGATGAAGGATCTGCGCAACGAAGCGGCGCTGGAACCGGCCCCGGTGGCAACCGGCGCGGTTACCAAGGAAACCCAGATCATTGCGATCTACGGTAAGGGCGGCATCGGCAAGAGCTTCACGCTGGCGAACCTGAGCTACATGATGGCCCAGCAGGGCAAAAAAGTGCTGCTCATTGGTTGCGACCCGAAAAGCGACACCACCAGCCTGCTGTTCGGGGGCCGCGCCTGCCCGACCATCATCGAGACCTCGTCGAAGAAAAAACTGGCCGGCGAAGCAGTGGCGATTGGCGACGTGTGTTTCAAGCGCGATGGCGTCTACGCCATGGAACTTGGAGGCCCGGAGGTAGGTCGCGGCTGCGGCGGGCGCGGCATCATCCACGGCTTCGAGCTGCTCGAGAAACTCGGCTTTCACGACTGGGGCTTCGACTACGTGTTGCTCGACTTCCTGGGCGACGTAGTATGCGGCGGCTTCGGCCTGCCGATTGCGCGCGACATGTGCCAGAAGGTGATCGTGGTGGCCAGCAACGACCTGCAGTCACTTTATGTGGCCAACAACGTGTGTTCAGCCGTGGAGTACTTCCGCAAGCTCGGCGGCAATGTGGGTGTGGCTGGCATGGTGATCAACCGCGACGACGGCACCGGCGAGGCCGCAGCCTTCGCCCAGCACGTGGGTATTCCGGTGCTGTCCACGATTCCCGCCAACGAAGACATTCGCCGCAAAAGCGCCAGCTACGAAATTATTGGCAGGCCAGGTTCGCAATGGGGTCCGATGTTTGCAGAACTGGCAGAAAACGTCGGCACGTCGCAACCGATGCGCCCCAAACCCATGACACAAGACCAGTTGCTGGGCCTTTTTTCGGCCGCATCGGTGGGCCGCGACGTCGTGCTGGAGCCCGCCACCCAGTTCGACATGTGCGGCAAAAAAGAGCTGGTCAAAGAGACTCTGGAAGTCGTCTACGACGAGGTCTGATCCGATGAACGGCACCACCATTCCGATTGTCCCGTTGAAAGTGGCACCTGCCATCGAAGGCGACGGCATGGGTTGCCATTCAGGTGGCGAAGCGATGCTGGCTGCGGCGAAGTCTGCAGGCAAGTCCGCGACGCTCGAGCAGTACGCACAGGACTATCCCAAGGACCCCAAAGCCGGCCCGCACGACCAGCCGCAAAGCATGTGCCCGGCATTTGGCGCATTGCGTGTGGGCTTGCGCATGCGCCGCACCTCGACCATTTTGTCGGGCTCGGCATGTTGCGTGTATGGCCTGACGTTTACCTCGCATTTTTATGGTGCCCGGCGCAGCGTTGGCTACGTGCCGTTCAACTCGGAGTCGCTGGTTACCGGCAAACTGTTCGAGGACATCCGGGAAGCGGTCTATAAACAGGCCGACCCGGCATTGCTCGACGCCATTGTGATCATCAACCTGTGTGTCCCCACCGCCAGCGGTGTGCCGCTTCAGATTTTGCCCAAAGAGATAAACGGCGTGCGGATCATCGGCATCGACGTACCGGGTTTTGGGGTACCGACCCACGCCGAAGCCAAGGATGTGCTGGCCGGCGCGATGCTGAAGTACGCCCGCAGCGAGGCACAAGCCGGCCCGGTGCAGGCACCACGCAACGGCCGCTCGGACAAACCGACGATTGCCCTGCTCGGCGAGGTGTTCCCGGCCGACCCGGTAATCATCGGCATGATGCTGGAGCCCATGGGCCTGGCTGCCGGCCCGGTGGTGCCAACACGTGAATGGCGCGAGTTGTATGCAGCACTCGATTGCGCCGCAGTCGGTGCGGTCCATCCGTTCTATACCGCCAGCGTCCGCGAGTTCGATGCTGCCGGCCGCACCGTGGTGGGCTCGGCCCCGG
>JANOCN010000595.1:0-4526 GCA_031412185.1 Betaproteobacteria bacterium
CCGATGTCGCCACGTGTGGTCTTGACGCCAACGATGCGCTCGCCCGACCAGAGGTAGTCCAGCACTTCGCAGTTCTGGATGATGTCCACACGTAGCTGGTCGGCGGCACGCGCATAACCCCAGGCCACGGCATCGTGGCGCGCGGTGCCCGCGTCGGGCAGCAAGGCTCCGCCATAGATCATGAAACGCGCCTTGTCGGAATAGTCGAGGTACGGCGCCTCCTTCATGATCTCGTCGCGCGAAAGAATTTCAGCACGGATGCCGTTCAACCGCATGATGTTGGCGCGCCGTACCCAGCCGTCCATCGACGCCTGCGAGCAACAGGCGAACAGGTAGCCGCGCGGAGAAAACATCACGTTGTAGTTGAGGTCTTCCGACAGGCCACGCCACAACGACAACGAGTGTTCGTAGAACGCCGTGTTGTCCTGCATCATGTAGTTGGAGCGCACGATGGTCGTGTTGCGGCCTACGTTGCCGGAGCCGATGGTGCCCTTTTCGACGACGGCGATATTGCGTATGCCGTGGTTCTTGGCCAGGTAGTAGGCGGTGGCCAGGCCGTGCCCGCCGCCGCCGATGATGACCACGTCGTAGTTCTTTTTCGGCTCGGGGTCGCGCCACGCGCGCTCCCAGCCCTTGTGGCCACCCATCGCATGCTTGAGCAGCGACCAGACCGAATACCGCTCGGCCATCTGCTACATCCTCATGCGTTTGGCTTGTGGGTCGAACGGCGGTTCCATCTGCAGGCGCGCAGGGCGGCGTTCACCCAGGATTTCGATCTCCAGCTGCATGCCGGTCTTGACCAGCGGGGTCGGTATATAGCCCTGCGCCAGCGACTGGTCCACATAGTGGCCGTAGCCGCCCGAGGTGACCCAGCCCACCACCTTGCCGTCGACCCAGATCGGCTCGTCGCCCATCACGTCGGAATCGGTGGCGTCCACCACCATGCAGACCCGGGTGCGTTTCGGGCCTTCGGTCTTTTCTTTCAGCGCAGCGGCCTTGCCGATGAAGTCCGGCTTGTCGAGCTTGACGAAACGGTCCAGCCCGGCTTCGAACGGGCCGTAAATAGGACGGAACTCGCGGTACCAGGTGCCGAAATTCTTTTCCAGCCGCAGGCACAACAATGCGCGCATTCCGAAATTCGCGATGCCCAGATCAGCGCCGGACGCCATGATGCTGTTGTACAGGCGCAGCTGGTATTCGGGCGCGACCCAGATCTCGTAGCCCAGGTCGCCGGAATAAGTGACGCGGTTGACCTTGGCGTTGACGGTGGCGACTTCCATCTCGCGGTAGTCCATGAACTTGAAGGCTTCGTTGGACACATCGTCGTCGGTCAGGCGCTGCAAAAGCTCGCGCGACTTCGGGCCGGCGATCGACAGGCCGATCAGTTTCATGCCGTACGGCACGACCTTGACCGAGCCGTCTTTGGGAAGTTGCTGTTCGAACCAGCGCATGTGGTAGACCTGTGCCTGGCTCGAGCCCCACATCATGTAGCGGTTGTTCGCAGCCTTGGCCACCGTGAAGTCGCCGATGATCTTGCCTCGCTCGTTGAGCATGGGGGTCAGCATGAGGCGCCCCTGTTTGGGCATGGTGTTGGTCATGACCCGCAGCAACCAGGCTTCCGCACCGGTGCCGGTGATTTCGTACTTGGCGAAATTGGCGATCTCGGTCACGCCCACGCCATTGCGCACGGCCAGGCATTCGGCCTTGATGGGCGCAAAGTCGTTGGAGCGGTGGAACGACACGATGTCTTCGGCCTTCTCGCCTTTCGGCGCGAACCACAGCGGTGTTTCCATGCCCCATGAGTCCCCCATCACTGCCCCCTGCGCGCGCAGGGTGTCGTACAACGGCGTGGTCTGCAATGGACGCGCTGCCGATAATTCCTCGTTGGGGAAACGGATGCTGAAGCGGCGCGAATAGTTCTCGCGCACCTTGGCGTTGGTGTAGGTGCGGGTGGCCCAGTCGCCATACCGCGCCACGTCCATGCCCCAGATGTCGAAGCCCGGGTCGCCGTCGACCATCCAGTTCGACAAGGCCAACCCCACACCGCCGCCCTGGCTGAAACCGGCCATGACGCCGCAGGCCGACCAAAAATTGGTGCGGCCCAGCACCGGTCCGACCAGCGGGTTGCCGTCAGGCGCAAACGTGAACGGCCCGTTGATGACGCGTTTTATACCCACGTTTTCCAGCCGCGGGAAGTGTTTGAATGCCACTTCCAGCGATGGCGCGATGCGGTCGATATCCGGCGCCAGCAGTTCCTGGCCGAAGCTCCACGGCGTTTCCTTGGGCGACCATGGCACACAGGCTTTCTCGTAGGCACCGAGCACGATGCCCTTGCCTTCCTGACGCAGGTAACACTCGGCGCCGAAATCGATCACATGGCCGATCTCCTTGCCCGTCTCCTTGTTGTAGGCGGTGATTTCGGGAATCTCTTCCGTGACCAGGTACATGTGCTCCATCGCCAGCACGGGCAACTCGACGCCCACCATGCGGCCCACTTCGCGCGCCCACAGGCCGCCCGCATTAACGACGTGTTCGCACTCGACCACCCCCTTGTTGGTGATGACGCGCCAGGTGCCGTCGGGCTTTTGCTCCAGGCTTTCCACCTTGGTCTGCACTTCGATGGTGGCACCGCCCAGCTTTGCAGCTTTGGCGTAAGCATAGGTCGTGCCCGAAGGATCCAGATGGCCCTCGTTCGGGTCCAGCAAAGCACCGATGAAATGTTTGTCTTCGATAAACGGAAAATACTTCTTCGCCTCCGTCACCGAGATGATCTCGGTGTGCATGCCCAGGTAACGCCCCTTGGCCACCGTGGTCTTGAGAAACTCCATGCGTTCGGGCGTGTCCGCCAGCATGATGCCGGCCGACAAATGCAGGCCGCAGGACTGACCCGATATTTCTTCAAGCTCCTTGTACAAACCCACGGTGTAGTCCTGCAGCATAGCCACGTTCGGGTCGCCGTTCAGGGTGTGAAAGCCACCGGCGGCATGCCATGTGGAGCCGGAGGTGAGCTGGTCGCGCTCCAGCAGCATCACGTCTTTCCAGCCCTTTTTGGTCAGGTGGTAGAGCACCGAACACCCAACCACACCACCGCCTATGACCACCACTCGTGCTGTTGTTTTCACCGCTCAAATTCCTTTAGTTGCTCGCTGCGAAGCTGCATTTTCCCGAATATTCCCGAGGCTGCGAGGTATTCGCTAAAAGTCAGTGGGCGCGCCGCCCTCGGCCTTGCGCTTGGCAACAAATGCGTCGAGTTCTTCCTCTATCCCCGGATCCATTGGTGGCCGCTCATAGGCCGCCAGTTCCTTCTGCCAGATCGCATTGGCTTTCTGGTACGCCGTCGGGCTGCCGGCCTCGGCCCAAGTCTCGAAGTTACGCCAGTCGGAGATGATGGGCGAATAAAACGCCGTCTCGAAACGCTCCAGCGTATGGGCGGTGCCGAAGTAATGGCCGCCTGGCCCCACGTCGCGCACCGCATCGAGCCCCAGGCCGGCCGGGCTCACGTCCAGCGGCGTCAGGAACTCGGCCACCATCTGCAGCATATCCACGTCGAGGATGAATTTCTCGAAGGAACAGGTGAGCCCGCCCTCCATCCAGCCAGCGGCGTGCATGATGAAGTTGCCACCGCCCTGGATCACGGCCCAGAGCGAAAACACCGATTCGTAAGCGGCTTGTGCATCCACCGTATTGGCCGCACACACGTTCGAGGTGCGGTAGGGAAAACCGTACTTGCGGCACAGCTGACCGCCCGCCAGCACCGCCTTCATGTATTCGGGTGTGCCGAAAGCGGGCGCACCGGTTTTCATGTCCACGTTGGAGGTAAAACCACCATACACCACGGGAGCGCCAGGTCGCACCATTTGGGTAAATGCGATACCCGCCAGTGCTTCCGCGTTCTGCTGCGCCAGCGCACCGGCAATCGTTACCGGTGCCATTGCACCCGCAAGGGTGAACGGCGTTAGCATGATGATCTGGTTGCGCGAAGACATCTCGATGATGCCCTGCAGCATCGGTGTATCCAGCCGCAGTGGCGACGAACTGTTGATTATGGAAAACAGCGACGGCTCGAGTTCCATCTGCTCGCGCGAGATGCCGCGTGCAATGCGCGCGATCTCCAGCCCGTCTTCGTTACGCTCCTTGCCCAGCGAATACACGTGAAACGGTTTGTCGGTAAGTTTGGCAATGTCGGACAGGCAATCCAGATGGCGGATCGACGCATGCAGGTCGACCGGCTCCACCGGGTATCCACCGCTGGCGTTAATCACGTCGTATCGCTGCGCCAGGCGCACCATGTTGCGGAAGTCCTTGTGGTTGCCAACGCGGCGACCTCCTTGCATGTCGGAGCAATTCGGCGGGCTGGCTACCTGTGCGAAGGCCAGATTGCGCCCGCCAATCTGCACATTGCGCTCCGGGTTGCGTGCATGCAATGTGAACTCCGACGGGCAGGTTTTGATGGCCTCCAGAATCAGGTTGCGATCAAAACGCACGCGCTCTGAGTCGGGGCGTACGTCGGCACCGGCCTTCTTCAG
>JANOCN010000596.1:0-1768 GCA_031412185.1 Betaproteobacteria bacterium
CCCAAGTCGGCGGTCACCGCAGCCTGGCGGCGCGAGCTCGATACCTATGAGACCAACAACTCCAATTTCGCCCAGGTAGACCGTTTTTCTATTGGCCCGGTTTGGCAAGTCAGCCCCAAAGCCACCGTGCGTTTGCAGTTAGAGCACGCAACGCGCGACTTCCGGGGCTCGCCCGGTGTGTTTGTCACACAACGGCGCGACACTACCCGGGACGCGAGCATTTCCATCGACTGGCAACCCTTTAGTTACCTGGCGCTCAGCGCGTCGCTGCAAAATGCGCGTCGTTCGTCAAATATCGCGGGCCTTGACTACGCCAGCAATATGGTCAACGTCAGCGCCCAGTTCACGTATTGAACCCCGAAATTTACACCCTTACTCCACCATGCACGCACCTCTCAAAACCCGTCTGCTCACCATCGCCGCTGCCACTGCGCTAGCGCTGGGCCTCGCCGCCTGCAGCAAAAAAGACGAAGCCAAACCCGCCACCCAGGTTGCCGCCAAAGTGGGCTCCGAAGAAATATCGGTACACCAGATCAACCAGGTGCTGGCGCGCACCAACACTGCCAACGCCACGCCCCAGCAAGCGCAGGCGGTGCGCCGCGAAGTGTTGGAGAAACTTATCGACCAGCAAGTGGCGGTGGACCAGGCCACAGAGCTGAAAATACACCGCTCGCCCGAGGTGGTGGCGCAGATAGAAGCTGCGCGCCGTGAAGTGCTGGCGCGCGCCTACATTCAGCAAATGGCCGGCGCGCTGCCTAAACCCACGCCGGAAGAAATCAAGAAGTATTACGTCGAGCACCCGCAGCTTTTCTCGGAGCGGCGCATTTTCAATCTGCAGGAAATACTCGTGCCAGCGAGCGTGGGTGCCGCCAATGCCGAGCTGTTGCGCAACCAGGTGGCGACTGCCAAGTCGATGGAAGAGATTGCCACCTGGCTCAAGGGCAAAGACATCAAGTTCGGCGGTGGTGCTGCCACCCGCCCGGCCGAGCAGATTCCGCTGGAGCTGCTGACCAAGGTGCACGCCCTGAAAGACGGGCAAACCACCATCATCCAGAGCCCACAGGGCTATACCGTGTTGCGGGTGGTGTCGTCGCAATCGGCACCCGTGCCCGAGGCCAATGCGTTGCCGCGTATCGAGCAGTTCCTGTCCAACCAGCGCGGCGCAGAGGCCGTGGCGAAAAACATCAAGGAGCTGCGTGCCAAAGCCAGCGTCACCTATATGGGTGACTTTGCGCAAGCCGCAGGTGCCGTCAACACCGCTGCGCCGGCCCAGCCTGCACCTGCAGCTCCAGCCGCGCCAGCGGCCCCCGCAGCAACCGCTGCCGTTGCACCCGCAGCTCCCGCTGCACCCCTGGCCCCGGCCCCTGACAGCAAAACCAAAACTGCCATCGAGAAAGGCGTGGCCGGGCTCAAGTAAGCCTGCGCCGCCACTTGCCGTGTTACCCACTGCTTACCGCCCTCCAACCCGGACCGCCCCCATGACACAGCGTATTCACCGACTCACCCACTGGCTGCTTGCCGCCGTGCTGGGTTTTGCCAGCCTGGGCAGCTTTGCCCAGGCCAAACCCGACTACCCGCTGGGCGCGGGCGATGCCATCCGGGTGCAGGTGTTCCAGAACCCCGACCTCACCATTGAAACCCGCGTCTCCGAAAACGGCTCCATCACCTACCCGCTGATCGGTGCCGTCGACCTGGGTGGCCTGTCCATCGCTGCAGCCGAGAAAAAGATTGCCGACGCCTTGCAAAAGGGCGGGTTCATCCGCCAACC
>JANOCN010000597.1:0-2320 GCA_031412185.1 Betaproteobacteria bacterium
CGCTGGAGCAGATCCCGTCGCCACCCATGAACTTGGCCTTGATGCCGAGCTGCGCCATCTGCTTGATCATCGGACCGGCAACGGCGTCCATGCCGCCGAAGAACACGACGTCTACCTTCTTGCCCTTGAGGGTCGTAAGGATAGCGTTGAAGTCGGTCGCCTTGTCGGTGGTGAATTCGTGGCCTGCCACCTTGCCGCCGGCGGCTTCAACAGCCTTCTTGAACTCTTCTGCCACACCCTGGCCATACGCAGTACGGTCGTCGATCACGCCGATGGACTTGCCCTTGAGGGTGGTGACCGCGTATTTACCGAGCGTGCTACCCAGGTGCACATCGTCAGCCACCACACGGAATACGGTCTTGATACCTTGGCGGGTGTACTTGGGGTTGGTCGCAGAGGGCGAAATCTGTGGGATGCCGGCAGCGCTGTAAATCTGCGAAGCCGGAATGGTCGTGCCGGAATTAAGGTGGCCAATAACACCCGCCACTTTGGCGTCGACCAGTTTGGTGGCTACAGACGTACCCTGCTTGGGGTCGCCCGCGTCGTCTTCGGGCATCAATTCGAGGGTCATCTTCTGGCCGCCGATGGTGATGCCTTTGGCATTCAACTCTTCGATCGCCATCCGGGCACCGTTCTCGTTATCTTTGCCCAGGTGCGCGATGGCGCCGCTGGTGGGGCCAACGTGGCCGATCTTGATAACGTTCGACGGCGCAGCGGGTGCCGCAGCGACAGGGGCAGACGCTGGCGCAGCGGCGGGGGCAGCAGCTTTCGGCGGCTCTTCTTTTTTGCCGCAGGCCACCATCAGGACGGCAGCCGCACAAAGTGTCAGGCTGGTACGAAAAGTCATTTGCATAGAAACTCCAAGGGGATTTTTAGAACAGTTGAAAGAAGTAAGTTATCTCAACAGCGCGGGAGGATACCGCATTTTTCAGCTGCACACCATAGGGGAACCATCAGGGTGCCGGACCCCGGATCGCCCCCGGTAGCACTGGTACAAGGCTAAGCCGTAACGCTCAAGTGTGCCGTCTGGCTGCGATTTCGTGGGCCACCATGTCGGCCACCGCCTGGCGCAGGATTGGTTCGATTTCGTCGCGCAGACGTTGCGCAATTGCGTCCACCTGCTCCAGCATAGCGGCCGCCACCGCATCACGCAACAACTCCCCCAGCTCGGCGTCCACCTGCTCGCGCACGCTCTCCACGATGCTGATCTTGTCCTCGCGTTCTGCCTGCGCCTGGTCGGGCGGCAAGCGCGCAACCGTCGGCCGAGCCTGAACCACTTCGGTCAGCGTTGGGAGGAACCGGGGAATCGTTCTGGGCGCCAATGCCATCAGTGGGCCTCCCTGGGTGCGATCTCATGCCGTGAGATGGCGTAGCCGCGTGTGCGGTAGTGTCTCCAGCGCACGCGTGCGCTGGAGAGGTCGGCATCGTCGGTGCCAACCACTTCGATCAGGCGCTCGAAGCGTTCGAACCCTGCGGGCACACCTCCCCCCAGGTTCAGCAGTGCCTGATGGTGCGGTGCGGACTCGGGCGAGACACACAGCACAACCGGCGACGCAGCCAGAACAGTGGCGTCACAGGGAGCGACGCAGTGGGCCACAAAATCTGTCGCTGAAATTGCCCACAAGCCATGCGACAGGCGCAGCAGTGCGTCGGGGTCGCCAGTCACCACTACCCGCGAACCTTTGTGTACCGCCTTGCGCAGCAGCCGACACGCGTAGCCCCACTTGTCGGCCGCGTTTAGGTGGAAAGCAACTTCAGTCATGCCAACCCGTCAAACCACCTTGCGCCGGGCGGCAGCCGGGGGTTTGCGCGCCGGTGCCACTGCGACGGATGATTGCGCCAACAAATAGTTCAGCAGCAACGGCACCGGCCGCCCGGTGGCACCTTTTGCGGTACCTCCCTTCCACGCTGTGCCGGCAATATCCAGGTGCGCCCAAGGGTACTTGGTGGCGAAGCGGTGCAAAAACTTCGCTGCAGTAATGGCACCACCAGCACGCCCTGCCACGTTGGCTACATCGGCAAAATTGGTCTTCAGGCCTTCCGCATAGTCCTCGTCCAGTGGCATACGCCAGCACAGATCGGATGATGCCTGCCCCGCCGCACTGAGCGCATCAGCCAGGCTGTCCGAGGTGGCGAACATGCCGCTGCGTACCCCCCCGAGGGCGATAACGCAGGCGCCGGTCAGCGTAGCGATGTCCACCACGGCTTGGGGCTCAAAACGCTCGGCGTAGGTGAGCGCATCGCACAGTATCAAGCGGCCCTCTGCATCGGTATTCAGTATCTCGATGGTTTGCCCGCTCATGCTGGTGACCACGTCGCC
>JANOCN010000598.1:0-2173 GCA_031412185.1 Betaproteobacteria bacterium
CTGGGCTATGGACCCACTGTCTGCAACGCTGCGCGACGGAAAACTCTATGGCCGTGGCAGCGCTGACATGAAGAGCTTTATTGCACTGGCGCTGGCGCAGGCCGAAACCTTTTTGAACAGCCCGGCGCCGCTGGCCGTGCACCTGGCGCTCAGCTACGACGAAGAAGTCGGTTGCTTTGGCGTGAAAGAGCTGATTGCCGACATGAAAGACGCTGGCATCCAGCCCCTGGCCTGCATCGTTGGCGAGCCCACACTGATGGTGCCGGCGATTGCGCACAAGGGCGTGTACCGCTACCGCTGCTGCGTGCGTGGCAAAGAGGCGCATTCATCGCTGACACCGCTGTCTGTTAACGCGATAGAGATGGCGGCGCGGGTGGTGTCCAAGCTGCGCGACATGGCCGAGGGGTTTGAACGCACCGAGCCGCGTTACGAAGGTTTTGATGTGCCCTTCAGCACCGCCAGCGTCGGGCAGTTTCATGGCGGCATTGCCGACAATGTGGTGCCGCGTGATGCCGAGTTCCGCTATGAGTTTCGCGACTTGCCCACGGCCGATGCCGCGGCCATGCAAAAAGAGGTGCTGGACTACGCCGCTCGTGCGGAAACAGCCATGAAAAAGATAGCGCCAGACGCGGGTTTCAGTTTTGAGCCGATCTGTGCGGTCCCCAGTTTTCTCGGCTCGGCCGATGACCCGGTGACACGACTGGCCCAACGGCTGAGCGGCGAGAGCCGAACCACGCTGGTGGCTTTTGGCACTGAAGCCGGCATTTTCAGGAACTCCGGCATTTCCACCGTGGTCTGCGGCCCCGGCAGCATCACCCAGGCGCATCAGCCGGACGAATACGTGACGCTGGAGCAGTTGGCGCGCTGCGAGCAGTTTCTGCGCGGTCTGGCGGCCACGACCACCCTGGACTGACCCGCACTGCGGCGCGGGATGGCTTGCTACTCGCGCACCCGGCCCTGGGAGTCGATCAAACTGAGCTCTACCAGCTTGGACGCTACACGATCCTCGGTGAAATGAACACGAAAACCGCCGACACTGACGTCGTCGAGCCCTTCAATCGCCTTTTTGAGTTTGGCACGTGTGGGGTCTTTGCCGACGCGCCGCAAGGCCTCGGCATACACCCGCGCGGCAATGTAGCCCTCCAGCATGTAGACATTGGGTTTGCCCAACTTGGCGGCGGCCGCGTCCTCTTGCAACTCGCGCACCACCGCCACACGGGTACTGTCGCTTTTGGGCACCGCGCGCACGACCACCACGCCAGCCCCTGCCGTACCAAGTTGCTCGGCCAGCAGGCTTTCACCCGTGTTGGAAAAACCGTAGATGGCCCCACGGAACCCCTTCGTACGCAAGGCGCGCACCGCAGGAGCTGCGGCAATGGAATCACTGATCAGAAGAACCGACTCGGGCCGCGCTGCAATTACTTTGTCTACCGTGGCCGCCAGCCCAGCCGAACCCAGGGTGTCATTGCCCAGCAAACTCCCGCCCAGACTGGTGATGACCCGCGTGGCTGAATCCAGCGCTGCCTGGGATTCGCTGTCGCCGGCGTAAAGGATGAAAAATTTCCGGGATCCCACGGTTTCAGCGTGTTTTGTCACGGCCGCAGCCTCTTCCGAATAGCCCGGGCGCAACGAATAGATGTTGGGGTAAAGGGCGCCCCGAAACTCATCGGCGGCAGCCATGGGTGCAAACAGGACGGTGTCGCTGTTCTTGATCAGCGGGTAAACCGTGGTCACCTGAGGTGATCCGTAAAAACCAAAAAGTGAAAACACACCCTGCCCCAGCAGTTTTTGTGTGTTGGCCGCCGAGGTCGCGGCGTAGCCTTCGTCATCGAGGGTGACCAGTTCAATCTGGCGGCCATGGATGCCACCGGCCGCGTTGACGCGCTCAAAGTACATCTTGGCCCCCTGATGGAAGGGCTTGGCCAGAGCAGAGCCCGGGCCGGTCAGAGGCAGGGACTGCCCCAACACGATGGTGGTCTTGCTCACGCCGTTCTGGCCAAAGCTGACTGCACTGGCGAACAACAAAGCGGCGGCAATAAGTGTCTGCCTCAGGGGATAGGATGTTTTCATTGGTGTTTCCCTGAAAAGTGGTTCATGGCGGCGGTTGCCTCCAATGAACGAAACCATGGCGCCAGATTCATGCCTGAATCCTGCGGTGACACCTTCTATTCGC
>JANOCN010000599.1:0-3074 GCA_031412185.1 Betaproteobacteria bacterium
CCGGGGTAGCCCCAAAACAGGCCCACTCGGCGTTGCAAAGCCTTGCCGGGGGCCAACCCCGGCTGCGTTTTTGCGCCTGGATTGGACCCGTTTTGGCGTCTCACGCGGGTGCATTGGATTGCCTCTCACGCTCTCAGGCCAGCGTGATGGTTACGTCGATGTTGCCGCGCGTTGCGTTCGAATAGGGGCAAACCTGGTGCGCTTTGTCGACCAGCGCCTGCGCTACTGCACGGTCCATGCCCGGCAGGCTCACCACCATTTGTACTTCAATGCCAAAACCGGCCGGGATCTGGCCGATTCCCACGGTGGCGTTGATGCTAGTGTCGGCAGGTACCGCCAGCTTCTGGGTGCCGGCCACAAACTTCATGGCACCCAGAAAACAGGCGCTGTAACCCGCAGCAAACAACTGCTCGGGGTTGACGCCGCCGCCGCCGCCGCCCATTTCTTTGGGTACTGCCAGTTTGACATCCAGCAAACCATCCGATGACTTGGTGCTGCCATCGCGCCCACCGTTCGATGTGGCATTGGCTTTGTAGACGACTTTTTCGACTTTGGTGACCATGGTGTTTCCTTGGAGAATGTGCTTCTTCTGAACGAAGCGGGTTAAAAAAACAATAACTGCGCTGCTCAGAGCGCGAGCTGCGCGCGTAGCGACTGAATTTGCCGGGTCAGACCCACCAGCTCCGGCAGTGGGCACCCCGCCGCTTGCACCACGCAGGCGGGGATTTTGGCGGCACGGCTCTTTAGCTTGCGCCCTGCAGCGGTCAGCGTAATCAGCACGCGGCGTTCGTCTTGTGCCGACCGGGTGCGCTGCAACAACGTCGCCGCTTCCATACGTTTGAGAAGCGGTGTCAAGGTGCCTGAATCAAGGTACAAGCGCTCGCCCAGCTCCGACACAGTCAATGTTTCATGCTCCCACAGCACCAGCATCACCAGGTACTGCGGATATGTCAACCCGAGCGACTCCAGCAACGGTTTGTAGAGCTTGGTCATGGCCAGTGATGCGGAATACAGAGCAAAACAGAGCTGGTTGTCCAGCAACAGGGCGGGATCGGCTGCAGGCACGGGCTTGGCTGTGGACATGTCCGCAATGTACTACACAATTCAATTGTGTGCAATTCATATACTTCGCCAATTTGCTCAGGGTTTACGGGGATGCGCATTAAAGAGCGCTCCTTAGAAAAAGGTCCGGTTTGTCGTCTATCTTCGGCAAACTTGTCATCGCCTGCATCCCGACCCGCTGGCGCGGGCACCGGATGCCGTTGGCAAAGGGGTGCCAGGCATTACCCGCAGACCCATCTCACAGGTACATTTCCGGACATGTTCGACTACATCATCATTGGCGGCGGCTCGGCGGGCTGCGTACTGGCCGCACGGCTGAGCGAAGACCCTAACGTAACCGTAGCATTGCTCGAAGCGGGCCCTCCTGACAGCAGTGTGTTGATCCACTGTCCGGCCGGTCTGGCGCTTCTGGCGCAAAACGGCCAGGCCAACTGGAAGTTCCAGACCGTCCCACAGCCCGGACTGAATGGCCGACGCGGCTACCAGCCACGCGGTAAGGTACTGGGCGGTTCCAGCTCGGTGAACGCAATGATCTATGCCCGTGGCAACCGTGCCGACTACGACCACTGGGCTGCCGAGGGTAACAGCGGCTGGGGTTTTGACGACGTGCTGCCGTATTTCAAACGTGCCGAAAACAACGAACGCGGTGCCGATGCGCTGCATGGCAGCGGTGGCCCGCTGAATGTGAAAGACCTGACCAGTCCGAACCGTTTCGGGCCAGTGTTTGTACAGGCAGCCAAGCAGGCTGGTTACCGCGAAAACCTCGACTTCAACGGCCCCGAACAGGAAGGCGTGGGTCTGTACCAGGTAACCCACAAAGACGGCGAACGTTTCAGTGCCGCCAAGGCATACCTCACACCGAATCTGTCGCGGCCCAATTTGCGGGTCATCACCGGGGCCACTACCACACGCATCCTGCTGGAGAAAAAACGCGCGATGGGCGTGGAATACCAGCACGAAGGGCGGGTCTTGCAGATCAAGGCCAACCGCGAAGTGCTGCTGTGCGCCGGTGCCCTGCAGTCGCCACAAATTCTGATGCTCTCGGGTGTTGGCCCGCATGCGCATCTGTTGGAGAACGGCATTGCGACCCAACACGATTTGCCCGGCGTGGGCCAGCACCTGCATGACCATCCCGACGTGGTGCTGGTGGTGAACGCCCCGCGCCTGACCGACCTGGTGGGGATTTCGCTGGCTGGCATCACACGGATCGTGCGCAGCGTTTTCGAGTGGCGCAGCCGCCGCACTGGCATGCTGACGAGCAACTTCGCCGAGGCGGGTGGGTTCATCAAGAGCGCACCCACTGAGCCACTGCCCGACCTGCAGTTGCACTTCGTCATTGGCAAACTGGTCGACCATGGCCGCAAGACCGTGTTTGGCCACGGCTACTCGTGCCACGTGTGTGTGCTGCGTCCGCACAGTCGCGGCAGCGTACGGCTGGCCAGCAAGGACCCGCTGGCGGCACCGCTGATCGACCCCAACTTTCTGGGCGAACGTGAGGACATGGACCGTCTGCTGCGCGGGTTCAAGATCATGCGCGCCATGCTGTCCCAGCCCGTATTGGCCGGTTTCGGCGGGCGCGAGTCGGCCACATCAGCTGCTGCACAAACCGATCAACAAATAGAACACTTCATCCGCGACCATGCCGACACCGTGTACCACCCGGTAGGTACCTGCCGCATGGGCAGCGGCCCGCTGGATGTGGTGGACGCCGAACTGCGCGTGCACGGCATGTCGGGCCTGCGCGTGGTGGACGCATCCATCATGCCGCGTATTGTGGGTGGCAATACCAATGCGCCGGTGATCATGATTGCCGAGAAGGCCGCGGACATGGTGAAACAGGCCGCTGAGCGTTCGACCGGGCAAACCAGTGCACCCGTGCGCGAGCGCGTGACGGTGTAGCCGGAGATCCTCTTCCTGGCTTCACCCTTTGAAGCGCTTCCTTGTCAACGCCAGCGCCAGCCAGAAGCCCCCCACCGTGTACACCAGCAATACCAGCATCGGCCGCCACGCGT
>JANOCN010000600.1:0-5985 GCA_031412185.1 Betaproteobacteria bacterium
CCAGCAGGCCGCTGTAGGCCAAGGCGATGGCAAAGAAAGCCGCCCATGCCCCTACAACCGACTGGCTCCACAGCAGGCCAAGGGCAACCAGTGCGCCGGCCAGCACGACCAGGGTGAGGGTTTGTTGCATGCGGGCCAGCACGGTTTTGACAGGTTTGTGCGCGATGAAGCGGGTTGAGGCGTTTGCGGCGGTTGACGCGTTTGGTACCGATTAGACTTGAACAACGCATGGGACCCGCCGAAACTATTCGCGATGCCGTCGCAAACGTATCACGCCTGAGGGAAGCGGCGCTGGCGCGTCCGGAGCTTGGCCTGGCTGTGGCCCGTATCAAACAATTCCAGTCGCAGCGTTTTGCCGGTACCTATGCCGACCTGGCGTTGGACCCGCGCTACCAGGCGGCGACGCGCTTCTTTCTGGAACAACTCTATGGCGAGGCCAGTTACGTCGAACGGGATGCGCAGTTCTCCAGAGTTGCAGGAGCGCTTCAGCGCCTGCTACCGAAACCGGCAGTAGCAAGCGCAGTCGCCCTTGCGCAACTGCATGCCCTGAGCGAACGGCTTGACCATGCCATGGGTGAAGCCTGGCTGACAGGCCCGGTGGCACCACCTGCCAACGAGACCAGCCGCTATGTCCACGCCTGGCGGGCAGTGGGTCGCAAAGCAGACCGGGAACGCCAGTTGCAATCTGTTTTGGGCATAGGCAACGCTATCGACGGCCTGACCCGCACACGCGGGCTGCGCACCATGCTGCTCATGATGCGTGGCCCCGCGTTTGCAGCCAACCTGGGTGCATTGCAAGGGTTCCTCGAATCCGGCTTCGATACATTTGCGGCCATGGGCAAACATCGACAAGGCGCACAGGCTTTTCTGGCGATAGTCCAGCAACGCGAGTCCGCCCTGATTGCAGCCCTGTTTGACGCCGACTTTGCCACCTGCTGTGGCAAGTTGGACCGCGATCTGCAAGCTGCGCCATAAGTTTGGGTGCAGCAGGTCTGGTCGCCCGCCAACTCCAACGCGCCACTGGCAGGCCCCTTGCCTGTTAACGGAACGAGGCTGCAAAGGACGCGTCTTCGCGTACCAGCCGCCGCTGCTCACGCAGCCAGCGCTTGAAATCGGCATCTACGCGCACCAAGCGCAGGTCGCTCTGCATCATGGCAATCTCGCCTTGCAGCCCCTGCTTCTGTTCCTGCAGGTGACGGCGCAGACCAGGCACACTCAGCGGCACAAACGGCGGCAGCTCAAACTCGTTGCGCACATGCGCCTCGAACTCGCGCAAGTCACGTGCCATCACTTCTGCGCGCTCCTTCAACAGCAGCGTGAGCTCGGCCATCTTTTCGCTCGCCAGCGTCGATACCTTGCGCGCATCGGCCAGTTCGGCACGCAACTGGAGCTGCAGCAGCGCCAGCAGGTCGCGTCGGCCATAGGCTGCATTGGCTTCGCTCATCAAGGCTGTCTTGCGCACGCGTTCCTTCGCGTCGGTCTCCCGGTCTGGGTGCAAGGCGCTGGCAAGTTGCCGGTAGATCAACCGCAGCGCGCTCTCGGCATCCTGGGTTTGTTGCGCGGTCTGATGTTGGCCTTTGGTTTTTGCCCGCTTCGCCTTGTGGGCCGCGCGCGCCTGCTCGTGCGCGTGGGCTTGCTGGCGTATCTGCTCCATGCCCGCCTGCAGCGCCTCGTCAGAGTTCGCAAACGGCCTGTCTCTGCCCACCGCCTCGCCCAGCATTTCCTCCACAAACGCCTGGGTGTCGGCAGCGTCGGTCTTTTCCTGGTCGGCCAATGAGGCGTCACTGTGCGCATCGTGCAGCGCGCGCATGTCCTCCATGCCCATCAGCGCCAGACCGGCAGCCAGACTGCAGATGATGTCGCTTGCCATCTGCTGCTGCGTGCGCGTCAACCCGGGTTGCTTCAAGCGGTCGTCGAGCCACAGCGCCATGTCACGCATCAGGGCATGGCGCTGGTCTTCGAACGGACGCAGCGTGGTCGCACATGCTGCGCGATGCGTATCGGCCATCTCGCGCGCGGCTTCAATCCTGCCCGCCAGCATTTCGGTACGTTCCAGCAGCTGGTTGAAGCGCTTCTGCTCGGGGGACAAGCTAGCACTGGCGAACTTGAGGGCCGCCAGCGCCAAACCGGTGCCGACCGGCTGCGGTTCAGGCGAGGAGGGTGTGGCAAAAGCTGGATCGTCGTTAACCAAACTGGATTGCTGGTTCATGGATGGCAAAAATGGCGGGGTATCCAAACACCAGGCACTTTACCAATGTTGGGCGCGCAATTTGATCACGAGCGGAGAATGGCTGGGGTCTCCGATGGGCGCACCGGGAAAAATGTGGCCGCGCAGAGAAGTAGCGCGCCGAGTACCCTCTGGCGCGCCTTTTGCCTGCTGGGGGCCCGCTCAGGCTGCTTTTCGTGTCCGCCTGCGCGCCACGGTCAGAATCAAGGAAACACCCAGACCCAACATCATCGCCAGGGATGGCTCAGGCACCGCGCTGATCAGACCGGTTTCGAAATGCCCGACCGACAATGTCTGGTTTCCTCCCGACTCGATCGCCAACACCTCCCATTCGTATTCGGTACCGGGGCGCAGAAAGCCGGCTGGCACCGCCATGCTCGTCGCCGAGGCCGACATCATCACATCCAGAATCGTTTTAGGCGAGGCGGCGAAGCCCGATGTCGGGTTGACCACCAGCACCTGGTAACCGATGATCGGGCTACCGTTTGGCGCGGGAACCGGGTTCCACCGGACCACCGTATTGTTGGGGTCCACTTGCGCCCCTTCGCCCGGTGACAGCAGCAATGGCCCCAGCGGTATGTTGTGCGTAAAGCGGGCACTGCCCAGCAGTATTTCGCCTGCAAATCCTTCGCCTTGAATGCGGTAGTCGCCGACCGGAAACCGGTCGAGAAATGATGCGAGCGACAGCTGGTTGAAATTCGGCTCGGCGCTCTCCAGAAACAACTCGGTTCCGCCCTGCAGGCCCACCCGTCCGCTGGTGATCGAACTGAATACTGTGGCACCGAAAGGGTCGAAAACATCCATCCGTTTCCAGGGGTTCGCGTCGATGAACAGCTGAATGCCGACGTCTCCGTCAGTGGCGTTCAACTCGATCTTCATTCGGGCATCCTTCAGAGGAACGACAAGCGGCGACTGCGCCGTCGCCGATGGGGCCGCGACCCCAACGACAAAAGCGGTCACCGCAACCGATAGGGCGGTCCGGCCAAACAGCGCAAAGTGGTCAACCATTGCAATCTTCTTCATGGTAAAAACTCCGTAAACAGGGTTAGCGAAAAAGCCCGTGATCTGCTGGGTGGCGACCAGGGAGATCGTCAGACACCGTAGCCGCTACGGGCAATTCGCAGCCACGGAACAGATGGTTGCTGAGGCAGACTTAAGTCGCACTTAAGCGGGCACGGTTAGCCTGTGAATATTGACTGGCGAAACACCACCCACTCGCGCAGGCACCAACCAGGTGCCAGACTGGGTAGCGGCTGCTGACAGGGATATAAATGCGTGTGTTGCTGGTGGAAGACGACCCGATGATTGGCAAGGCGGTTTGCCAGGGCTTGACGCGGGCCGGCTTTTGCGTGGATTGGGTGAGCGACGGCCGTGCGGCTGAACTGTCGATCGCCAACAATGTCTACCAGACCGTGATCCTTGATCTGGGCCTGCCACGCCAGGATGGGCTGGCGGTGCTGGCTGCAGCACGGTCGCGGCGCAACCCGGTGCCGGTGTTGATCGCTACCGCGCGCGATGCCGTGGCAGACCGAATCGCCGGGCTGAATGCGGGTGCCGACGACTACCTGGTAAAGCCTTACGACCTGGACGAATTGATTGCACGGGTGCGTGCCCTCATACGCCGCCAAGCGGGAAGTGCTTCGCCCCTGCTCGAATGCGGGCCGTTGCAGCTTGACCCGGTTGCGCGCACGGTGCGGCTCGATGGTCAGCCGGTGGAGTTGTCGGCGCGCGAATTCAGCCTGCTGGAGGTACTGATGCAAAAGCCTGGGGCCGTGCTGTCGCGTGAACGCCTGGAAGACTCTGTCTATGGCTGGTCCTCCGAGGTCGGCAGCAATGCGGTCGAAGTGCATCTGCACAACCTGAGGAAAAAGCTGGGTGCGGAGCGCATCCGCAATGTGCGTGGCGTCGGGTATTGCGTGGCGGACCTATAACGTGACATCGATCCGGCGGCATTTGATGCTGCGCCTGGCGTTGGCCCTGGCAGCCGGGGGGCTCCTGCTGGGCTTTGCAACCTACGAGTTCACGCGCCAGGAAATGAACGATGTGTTCGACGAGCAACTCCGCCAGCTGGCTGTGTCGGTGCGCACCCACTATCGGGGGGAAGTTTCGGTGCCGTTGCTGACGGTCGGCACAGCAGCCGATCTGGAGGACAGCGGGTTCGTGACGCAGATCTGGAGCCTGGAAAAGCAGCGCGTGTTTCTTTCGTTTCCGGCGGCTGATATCCCCTGGATGGACAACGAGGGGTACCAGATCCTGGAAACCCCCCAAGGCGCATGGCGCGTGTATGCGGAGCGTACGCCTACACACCTGATACAGGCGGCCCAGATGATGGGCGCACGCGAAGACCTTGCCATCGATACGGCAGTCGAGATCCTGCTGCCGAATCTGATGGTTACGCTCGCGCTGATCGCAGTACTGCTGGCCTTCGCACTGCGACGCGGACTGGCGCCGCTGGCCCAAACCTCGGCCGAGGTCGGCACGCGCAGCGCAGCGTCGCTGGAGCCGATGGCCACCGCGGCCCTGCCGGCAGAACTGCTGCCGCTGGTTGAATCCGTCAACGCGCTGATGGCGCGCCTCGCGTTGGCCTTGTCGGCGCAACGCCGCTTCACGGCTGACGCAGCGCATGCGTTGCGCACACCGCTTGCAGCTTTGCGGCTGCAAGTGCAGTTACTGGACAAGGCCACGAGTCCAGTAATGCGCCAGGAAGCGCTGGCAGACATCTATCGTGGTCTGGACCGCGCAACCCATCTGGTAGAACAGCTATTGCACCTCGCGCGTCTGGCGCCCGACGCAGGGGACCGCCCATTGCATGCAGTGGACCTGGCCCGGCTGGTCAAGTCTGTAGTGGCTGATTTCAGCGTGCTGGCGCACGCACGCGGGATCGACCTGGGTGCCGAAATCGTCCCCATGGCAGCAGGGGCTGCGCAAGTTCGGGGTGATACGCAACACCTGCGCATGCTGCTGGACAATCTGGTCGGCAACGCATTGCAGTACACCCCGCGCGGTGGCAAGGTGGACGTTGCACTGCGTGTGACACCGACTGGCGCGACGCTGGAGGTGGCCGATTCAGGTCCGGGCATACCGCTGGCAGAACGGGAGCGCGTGTTTGACCGGTTCTTTCGCGGAACCGCCTCACACGGGACCGAAGGCGCAACGCAGGGCACCGGGCTGGGCCTGGCCATCGTGCGCGAGGTGGCCCAGCGCCACGGTGCCAGCATTCTCCTGCTCGATGGTTTGCCCGCACCGGATGGTATGCGGGGGCTGACGGTTCGCCTGAGCTTTGCGGCTCAGAACGAAATCCGCATGGCTAGCGCTGCGTAGTGGTAGCGTCGGCCCGCAAGCGACCCGAATGCGGAACCGGCACGGAACATGGAAGCGGTCGCGGTGACCTCCAACCGCTGCGAGGGGTGAAACGTCGCCACCAGGTCTATGCCGCTGCCTACGCTGGTTTGTTGCCCGGTCAGGTTTGCGTCGATGCGCGCACCGCGAAGTTCGGTCGCTGCCTCGACCTGCCGGTAGCGGTGGTAGACCAGGTCGAGCGAGCTTTCCCCCGGCATCGGCAGACCCACCCCGATGGTCGTGATACGCAGGTTGGACAGCTCGGGCGATAGCGCCGCGCCGTAACGTGCGAACTCTTTCTCGGCACCAAAATCGTCCTGGTTCGATTGCAGTCCGGTCTGGCGGAAACCACCCGCAGCAGCGCCACGCGCACCCCCAAACGTTGTTGCGTGGGCAAGCGACAGGCGCGGCTTCGCCGC
>JANOCN010000601.1:0-3312 GCA_031412185.1 Betaproteobacteria bacterium
TCCATGTAACTGTGGCTGTACCGCCCTTCGTAGTCGATCTCCTGCCATTGGCGCACCATGCCGAGATAACGATTGTTCAGCGACACGATCTTGATCGGGGTGTTGTACTGCAGGCAGGTAGACAGCTCCTGGATACACATCTGCACCGAACCTTCGCCGGTGATGCAGAACACTTCACTCTCGGGTTTGGCCAGTTTGATGCCCATGGCGTACGGTATGCCAACGCCCATGGTGCCCAGCCCGCCAGAATTGATCCAGCGGCGCGGCTCATCGAAGCGGTAATACTGGGCCGCCCACATCTGGTGCTGGCCGACGTCGGAGGTGATGTAGGTGTCGGCGTCCTTGGTCATGTTCCACAGCGTTTCCACAACAAACTGCGGCTTGATCACGTCGCCCTTGCCCGGATCGTATTTGAGGCAATCGCGCTTGCGCCACACCTCGATAGTGTCCCACCAGGCTGCCAGCGCATTGGTATCCGGCCTGACACTACCCTCCCGGATCATCGCGATCATCTCGGTCAAAACATCCTTGACGTCGCCAACGATGGGAATATCGACCTTGACGCGTTTGGAAATGCTCGACGGGTCGATGTCGATATGAATGATTTTGCGTTCATTCTGTGCAAAGTGCTTGGGGTTGCCAATCACCCGGTCGTCGAAACGGGCCCCGACTGCCAGCAACACGTCGCAGTTTTGCATGGTGTTGTTGGCCTCGATCGTTCCGTGCATGCCCAACATGCCCAGAAACTTGCGATCACTGGCGGGGTACGCCCCCAGACCCATCAGCGTATTGGTGCACGGATAACCGAGCATGTCCACCAGCGTGCGCAATTCGTTTGAGGCGTTACTCGCCAGCACACCCCCGCCGGTGTAGATGTACGGGCGCTTCGCTGTCAAAAGCAGCTGTAGCGCTTTGCGGATCTGCCCGCCATGCCCCTTGCGCACCGGGTTATAGGACCGCATGACCACCGACTTGGGGTAGCCGGCGTAAGGCGCTTTCTTGTAGGAAATGTCTTTGGGCACATCTACAACCACCGGTCCGGGACGTCCGGTACGGGCAATGTGGAACGCTTTCTTCATGACCTCGGCCATGTCGCGTGCGTCTTTGACCAGAAAGTTATGCTTGACGATGGGTCGCGTGATGCCCACGGTGTCGCATTCCTGGAACGCATCGAGCCCGATAGCTGGCAGCGGTACCTGACCGGTGATGATCACCATCGGGATGCTGTCCATGTACGCCGTAGCAATACCGGTTACCGCATTGGTGACGCCAGGCCCCGATGTGACGAGTGCCACACCGACCTCGCCGGTGGCGCGCGCATAACCATCGGCAGCGTGTACGGCTGCCTGCTCGTGGCGCACCAGAATGTGCTGGATCGTGTCCTGCTTGTAGAAAGCGTCGTAAATATGCAGTACCGCGCCGCCGGGGTAGCCCCAGACATACTTGACGCCTTCAGCCTGCAGCGCCTTGACCAGTATCTCGGCACCGCGAAGTTCTGTGATTGCGGCAGGTACGGCGGCGGATGGGGTGGCAGCGGATGGGGCGACAGGCGCCGCAGCAGCGGCCGAGGCAAGCTCGGCTTTGGAGATTTCCATGATGAACCTTTGCGAATTTCTCTAACGAAAGACCTTGGGTGCCCCTTCGCAAACACTTGTGGTGCTACGTCGGAACTTGAGGCCATGACCACAGGCGCAGCGAATTTTGCGCCATACCATGACCCGTTTGCCGTTTCAATTGCAGCCGCGATTATGGCACTGCAATATTCCAGTCGCGGCAACTTCGGCTAAAAATCCAGTCGCCAATGCCATAATTTGTTGATGAGACATACCGGCGGCGGATGTCGCGCGCACCACAAGAACGCATTATTTCCATCTTCCCCGGCCACCACCCTTGGCAACCGAACTAGAACTTTCCGACTTCCTGAAGGGCGTAGAAAAGCGCGCTTTCAAACGTTCGGTGTACCACGTTCGCAATGAGGAATCGGCATTGGACATTGTGCAAGACAGCATGATGAAGCTGGCCGAGCACTACGGAGACAAACCAGCGGCCGAGCTGCCGATGTTGTTTCAGCGAATACTGGTGAATTGCACGCTCGACTGGTTTCGCCGCAACAAGACCCGCAATGCCTTGTTCTCCAACCTCAGCGATTTCGAAGCCCCCGGCGAAGACGGGGATTTCGATCTGCTGGAAACTTACGCTGGCATTGAAGACTCACAACAAAGTGAAAGTGCCGAAGACGCCACCCGGCGCGCCCAGATTCTGCGCGGGATCGAGTTCGAAGTCCAGCAACTGCCGGGTCGTCAACGGGAAGCCTTCATGATGCGTTACTGGGAAGAGATGGATGTGGCCGAAACGGCTGCCGCAATGGGCTGCTCCGAAGGCAGTGTCAAAACCCACTGCTCCCGGGCGGTGCTCGCCCTGAGCAAGGCATTGCGGGCAAAGGGAATTACGCTATGACAAACTCAATCCAGCACCAGGCTGAAATTCAGCAAGACCGTTACGGTCTGCGAATCGCCGCGCGTCTTTCAGAGGGCGCGGCGATGCTGCCCCATGACCTGTCTGAGCGCCTTCGGGTGGCCCGGATGCAGGCGGTCTCCAAACGGAAAGTCTACCGGCGCGTGGGAGTCGAAGCGGTGTTGTCCAACGGGGGCGCAGCAACGCTGGGTTCGGGCGACGAGGGCCTTGGCTGGTGGAGCCGCATTGCGTCTGCCCTGCCTTTGCTTGTACTCGCTGTCGGCTTGGTCACCATCAACGCCATCCAGAACGAGAAGATTGCCAACGAGATCGCGGTAGTGGATGTGGCCTTGCTGGTTGACGACTTGCCTCCCGCGGCCTATGCAGACCCGGGTTTTGTCCAGTTCATCAAGGCTGGCAGTGGTGTGACACCGTAAGTTTGGCTACCGGCATGCTCCAGGCAAGTTTTTCTCTGCTGCTGGTCGCAGCGCTGGTGCCATTGGGCAGTCAGGCCCAGGCGCCCTTGGGTGCAGCATCCAAACCAGTCATTGCCAAGGCTCAGGCCACGGCCACAAAACCCGACTGGTCGGAGTTGACGCCTGCACAGCAAACCGCCTTGAAACCCCTGGCTCCAGCCTGGGCTTCCATCAGTGAAGCACAGAAGCGCAAATGGATTGCGTTGTCGCAAAATCACCCCAATCTCTCGGCGGCGGAACGCGCCACGTTGCACGGCCGCATGACCGAATGGGCAGCCCTAAGCCCGGCGCAGCGCAATCAGGCCCGGCTTAACTTCGCGCAGACCAAGAGCCTGTCGACGGAAGAAAAGAAGACCCAATGGGAGGCTTACCAGGCCTTGAG
>JANOCN010000602.1:0-3242 GCA_031412185.1 Betaproteobacteria bacterium
GGTCTGGTGCGAGCGGCTATGCTGGCCCGGCTGGGCGAGGTCAAGTTGCGCGCAAACTTTCAGGTGCAGGTGTTGTCGGGCCTGTTCTTCCGCAACAAGGGTGCCTACATTGTCGGCAAGATCATCAACGGCTTCAACGAAGAGCCGTTCGCGCTACCGGTGCTGCACAACAAGGCAGGCCGGCTGGTGATCGACGCAGCGCTGTTTGGCGAAGACGATCTGCTGATCCTGTTCAGCTTTGCGCGCGCCTACTTCATGGTCGACATGGAGGTGCCCAGCGCCTATGTGCAGTTTTTGCGCAGCATGATGCCGCGCAAGCCACGCAACGAGATGTACAGCGCCCTCGGTTTGCAGAAGCAGGGCAAGACACTTTTCTACCGCGACTTTCTGCACCATCTGCGCCACTCGACCGACAAGTTCCGCATTGCGCCGGGTATCAAGGGTATGGTCATGCTGGTGTTTGACCTGCCGTCGTTTCCCTATGTTTTCAAGGTCATCAAAGACTTCTATCCACCGCAGAAAGACACCACACGCGAGCAGATCAAGGGCAAGTACCTGCTCGTAAAACAACATGACCGGGTAGGGCGCATGGCCGACACACTGGAATACAGTGGCGTCGGATTTCCGCGCGACCGGTTTGACGACGAGTTGATTGCCGAGATCGAAAAGTTCGCGCCCAGCCTGCTGGAGATCAGCGACCGCGACGGTGACGGGCAGATGGAAGTGATCCTGCAACATGTGTATATCGAGCGGCGCATGATCCCGCTCAACATCTATCTGCAGGAAGCGTTTGACCTGGGTCAAAGCGCTACCGGCAGCGACGCGGTGGTGCTGCGCGCGCGTGCGCAGATTGAACGCGGCGTGGTCGAATACGGCAACGCCATCAAGGACCTGGTGGCCGCCAACATATTTCCGGGTGACATGTTGTGGAAGAACTTTGGCGTTACGCGCCACGGGAAGGTAGTGTTTTACGACTACGACGAGATCGAATACATCACCGACTGCAACTTCCGCCACGTGCCAGCCCCGCGCAACGAAGAAGACGAGATGAGCGGCGAGGTCTGGTACTCGGTCGGCCCCAGGGATGTGTTCCCCGAGACCTTCGGGCCGTTCCTGCTCGGGAACCCGACCGTGCGCGAGGTGTTCATGAAACACCACGCCGATCTGCTGGACGCCGGTTTCTGGCAAGCCCACAAAGAGCGGATCGCGCAGGGGCATGTATTCGATGTGTTTCCCTACGACCGCGACAAACGTTTCACCCCGGCTGACACCGGGACCGACTTATCCTGAACAACCGACCCGCCAGTCGCACGCTACACAAACCACCGAAAGGAAAACCATGTCTGACGCTACTACCGACCCCGTTGTTATTGTGGGTGCTGCCCGCACCCCCATGGGCGGCTTCCAGGGGGACTTTTCGTCCCTGTCCGCACACGACCTGGGGGGTGCCGCCATCCGGGCTGCGATGCAGCGCTCGGGCGTCTCGCCCGAGCTGGTCACAGAAGTGTTGTTCGGCAACTGCCTGATGGCGGGGCAGGGACAGGCACCCGCGCGTCAGGCGGCTTTCAAGGGCGGCTTGCCCAACAGTGCCGGGGCAGTGACGCTGTCCAAGATGTGTGGCTCGGCCATGAAGGCCGCCATGATGGCGCACGATATGTTGTTGGTCGGTAGCCACGACGTCATGGTGGCAGGTGGCATGGAGAGCATGACCAATGCGCCCCATTTGTTGCTCAAAGGCCGCAGTGGCATCCGCATCGGGCACGACCGCATTTTTGACCACATGATGCTGGACGGCTTGGAGGACGCTTACGAGGCGGGCCGATCCATGGGCACCTTTGGTGAGGAATGTGCCGCCAAGTACAACTTCTCGCGTGGTGCACAAGACGAATTTGCCATGGCCAGCGTGCAGCGTGCGCAGACCGCCACCACGTCAGGTGCTTTTGCCGCCGAGATCACGCCGGTCACGGTCAAAACCCGCACCGGTGAGCTGGTGGTGTCCATCGACGAAGGTCCGGGCAAGATAAAAATAGACAAGATTCCAACGCTCAAGCCAGCCTTCAAGAAGGATGGCACGATTACCGCCGCATCCAGCTCGTCCATCAACGACGGTGCCGCCGCACTGGTGTTGCTGCGCGCATCCACCGCGGCACGGCTTGGTGCCCGCCCAATAGCCCGCATCGTGGCGCATACCACCCACGCGCAGGAGCCAAACTGGTTTACCACCGCTCCAGTGGGTGCTGTGCACAAACTGCTCGCCAAAACTGGCTGGCGGGTCTCGGACGTGGATCTGTGGGAAGTCAACGAAGCCTTTGCGGTCGTACCGATGGCGTTGATGGCCGAGCTAAAACTCAACCACGCCATCGTCAACGTCAACGGCGGTGCCTGTGCGCTTGGCCACCCGATTGGTGCCAGCGGTGCACGCATCGTGGTCACGCTGATCCACGCCTTGCAGGCGCGCGGACTCAAGCGCGGCATCGCTACGCTGTGCATCGGCGGTGGTGAAGCAACCGCCATGGCCCTGGAACTTGCGTGATCCTGAGCGTCGACCAGGAGATGGTGCGCGACGCGGTGCGCGCTTTCGCCAAAGAGCAGTTGTGGCCGCATGCCGCACGCTGGGACAAGGAGCACCACTTTCCCAAGGACGCGCACAAGGGTCTGGCCGCATTGGGGGCTTACGGGATTTGTGTGCCCGAGGAATACGGCGGTGCCAATTTCGACTACCTGACCCTGGCGCTGGTGCTGGAAGAAATTGCAGCCGGTGATGGCGGCACCAGTACCGCCATCAGTGTGACCAACTGCCCGGTCAACGCGATATTGATGCGCTACGGCAGCACGCAGCAGAAAAAAAAGTGGCTGGTACCGCTGGCACAAGGCGAAATGCTTGGCGTGTTTTGTCTGACCGAGCCGCATGTGGGCAGCGACGCATCGGCACTCAGAACCACGGCTACCAAAGATGGCGACGGGTATGTGCTGCAGGGGGTCAAGCAGTTCATCACCAGCGGCAAGAATGGCGATGTGGCCATCGTGATTGCAGTCACCGACAAAGGCGCGGGCAAGAAAGGCATGAGTGCCTTCATCGTGCCGACCAGTACGCCAGGTTATGTGGTGGCGCGCCTGGAAGACAAACTGGGCCAGCACAGCAGCGACACGGCGCAGATCAACTTCGACGGTTGCCGTATTGCGCCAGAGAACCTGATTGGCCTGGAGGGCGAAGGCTACAAAATTGCGCTGGGGGGCCTGGA
>JANOCN010000603.1:0-2030 GCA_031412185.1 Betaproteobacteria bacterium
TCCGGCACGGCCGGCATGAACCTGGCGCGCAATGCAGCGCTGGCGGCCGGACTGCCGGTAACGGCTCCGGGCCAGACCATGGACCGGCAATGTGCCTCCGGCCTGATGGCAATTGCCACCGCCGCCAAACAGGTGATGGTCGACGGCATGCAGATCGTCGTGGCCGGTGGCCACGAAAACATAACCGCCGAACAGAAGGCCTATTTCGAGAGTGCGATGGCGGCCAAGGACCCCAACCTGGAACGGCTGGCACCGACCGCCTACATGCCGATGCTGCTGACGGCCGAGTTCGTGGCGCGCAAATACGCCATCAGCCGCGAGTCGCAGGACCTGTATTCGTTGCAGTCGCAGCAGCGCACCGCAGCGGCCCAGCAGGCTGGTCGCTTCGACCTCGAGATCGTCCCCTTTACCACCAATATGGCGGTCGCCGACAAGGCAACGGGTGCCATCAGCCAGCGTGAGGTGACACTGAGTCGCGACGAAGGCAACCGGGCCGACACTGCGCTGGCGGGCCTGATGTCCCTCAAGGCGATCGTCGAGGGCGGGGCTGTGACTGCAGGCAATGCCAGCCAGTTGTCCGACGGTGCCAGTGCCTGCGTGCTGATGGAAGCCGGTCTGGCGCAAAAACGCGGTCTGCAACCCCTGGGCATCTACCGCGGCATGACCGTGGCCGGCTGTGCGCCCGAAGAGATGGGTATTGGCCCGATCTACGCTGTGCCCAAGCTGCTGAAGCAACATGGACTCAGTGTGAAGGACATCGGCCTGTGGGAGTTGAACGAAGCCTTTGCCTGCCAGGCGCTGTATTGTCGCGACCAGCTGGGTATCGACCCCGAGATCTACAACGTCAACGGTGGCAGCATCTCGGTCGGCCACCCCTATGGTATGACCGGCTCGCGGCTGGTCGGGCACGCACTCATCGAAGGCAAGCGGCGGGGCGTGAAGTATGTAGTTGTCACCATGTGTGTAGGCGGTGGCATGGGTGCTGCGGGCCTGTTCGAAGTGGCCTATTGATCGTTCCACCAAGGATGAAACACCTAATCCCGCGCGCCGCGAGGCCGTCAAAGGGCCTGGATGGTGTGCCGTTTCCTGGGTGGGATCAGGTTGACGATAGACAAGGCTTTTTCCGTGCGCCGCCGTTTGTACTGGATCTGGCCGACGTTGTGCCCGGGTTCGTCCACACGCCATCGTTTGTACTGGATCACGTGAGCGTCCTCGGCACGTACAAGCGTAGGCGTGCACCGGCACCTGCATTTGCATCCCTGCAAGGTCCACCGGCTCTATGTCGACCCCAAATTCTGTGAGTACCAGCCATGTCCAAACTCGACAGTTACAAGACTATCCAACACAGCCGCCGTGGGCGCGTGCTGACCCTCACGCTTAACCAGCCAGACAAGCTAAACGCAATCGGCGCGGACATGCACCGCGAACTGGCGCAGGTGTTCATCGACGCTGCCGACGACCCAGACTCTGAAGTCATCGTGTTGACCGGTGCGGGGCGCGCCTTCTCGTCCGGCGGCGACCTGCAGTGGATGCAGTTGATGATCGATCACCCGGAGGAGTTCGACCGCGTCACCGCGCGCGAGGCCAAGCGCATAATTTTTTCGCTGCTCGAGTGCGATAAGCCGGTGATCGCCAAACTCAATGGCCACGCCACCGGGCTGGGCGCGACCATCGCGTTGTTCTGTGACGTGATCTTCGCAGCCGAGCATGCCAAGATCGGCGACCCGCATGTCAGCGTGGGTTTTACGGCCGGCGACGGTGGGGCTGTGATCTGGCCGCAGCTGATCGGCTACGCGCGCGCCAAGGAATACCTGATGACGGGCGACCTGATGCTGGCACCCGAAGCGGCGCGTATCGGGCTCATCAACCACGCGCTGCCTGCAGCCGATCTCGACGCCCGCGTCGACGCCTTCGCAGACCGCCTCGCAGGTGGTGCCCTGCAGGCCATCCGCACCACCAAGCTGTCGGTCAACATCGGCCTCAAGCAACTCGCGCACAGCATCATGGACGCCTCGATCGGTTACGAGGGC
>JANOCN010000604.1:0-6579 GCA_031412185.1 Betaproteobacteria bacterium
CCGCCGCCCGCCGCCACCGGTGTAGGTCTTGAAGCTCGGAAAGGGGGTGTTGGATACTTCGCCCCACGCGGTGGGGTAAATCGAAATGCTCTGCGGCCCACCGAGTTCCGGCGCATGCCCTCGTTCGTAGCTGAGCGGATGGTTGGGCAAACCGGAGTAACGCCGGTTGTTGTTGAACATGCCGTGTTCGCCCCCCGCATCGGTGCCCCCGTTGTCCGACGAAAACAGGATGATGGTGTTGTCCAGCTCTTGCAGTTCGCCAAGAAACCGCACCAGCTTGCCCACATTCTGGTCCGCGTTGTCCAGCATGGCGGCATAGGTTTCCATGTGTTTCACATACAAGGCGCGGCTTGCCGGGTCGGTATCCTCCCAGAGCGGAGCGCGCGGGTCCGAGGCCGGCAACTGGGTGCCTGCGGGCACCAGTCCCTTCTCGATTTGCCGGCGCAGGCGGCGCTGCCGCGCCACTGTCCAGCCAGCGTCGTAATGGCCTGCGTACTTGGCCACATCGGCCGGTTTGGCCTGCAACGGTGCGTGCATGGCGTTGTTGGCAATATATAGAAAGAAGGGTTTGCCAGCGTCGCTTTCACGCAGTTCCTTGACAAAGCGGATCCCCTGGTCCGTCCAATCATCTCCGCTGTAGTAGCCCGGCGGATAAGCATCGATCGGAACAAGCTGGTTGTTGAGCATGATCCGCGACGGGAAAAAGTGGTGGGTCTCGCCGTCCATGAACCCGTAAAACGTATCGAAGCCGCGTTGCGACGGCCAGTTGTGTTTTCTGCCGCTGGGCACGCTGTCGGCGGCGGGCGTGTTATGCCACTTGCCACACATGATGGTTTCGTACCCAGCAGCACGCAGCGTTTCCGGAAGGGTCGCCGCATCTGGCGGAATCTCGCCGGAATAACCCGGATAACCCGGGTGATTGTTGGCCAACCACCCGGACCCTACGGCATGGGCATTGCACCCGGTCAGCAGGGCGGCACGTGCCGCCGAGCAGATTGGATGGGTGGTGTAGTGCACCAGCTGCAGGCCACGCGCTGCCAATGCATCAATATGCGGCGTATCAATTTCCGAGCCGTAACAACCGGGGTCGGACCAACCCATGTCGTCCATATAAACAATCACGATATTAGGCGCGCCGCGCCGCGCCTCGTGCCGCGTTGGCCAATGCGGCACGGAGTCTTCGCGGGTACGGCCTATACGGCCCTGGAAGCTCGGGTCGGTGATCGGAACGCGGGTCGGCATGGATGACTTTCCGGGAGCGCTGGGCTGAGGCTTTCTAGTGCAGGTTGTGGGCAATGGGATGACAGAGCGCAATTTAGCATACTTGTATGCAAGTATCCAAGACTAGAATCTTTTTGCCATGTATGTATTAGCTTCTTCGCAAGCCGATGCCGTTCCGCTATCCAGCCAGGTTCACGACCAGTTGCGCTCGGAGATTCTGCATGCGCGCCTGCGGCCCGGCACGTTGTTGTCCGAGAACCTGCTGGCCCAGCGCATGGGGGTCAGCCGCACTCCCGTGCGCGAGGCGATCCAGCGTCTGGCGCGCGAAGGTCTGGTGCGTGTGTTGCCACAGCGCGGCAGCCAGGTTGCACTGCTCAGCATGCAGCGCGTGCGCGAAGCACTGTTCGTCCGTGAGTCAGTGGAATGCAACGTGATCCGGCGACTGCTTGCGACACCGCTTGACAATGCGGCGCTGGACACACTGGAGTCGTGCATTCAGCGCCAGGCCACTGCAATGGTCGCCCAGGATCTGGAAGGCATGATGCGGTGCGACGAAGACTTTCACCACAGCCTGCTGAGTTTATGCCGCATGGAGGGTATCTGGCCAATGGTGGCCCAGGCACGGGACATGCACCAGCGGGTACGTGCGATCGCCGTGCCCGAACTTCAGTCAGGCGGCCAGGCGGTGGCCGACCACCGCGCCATTTTGCACGCGCTGCGCCAGCACGACGCAGTGCTGGCCACGCATGAGATGGCCCGCCACCTGCACCAGAATGAAATCCTGACAGCGCAGGTCGCCGCGCTGCACCCGGATTATTTTTTACCCGAGGCTGCGGCTACGCCAACCACTCGCACACCCGCCGAGCGACAGTCATCTGTTCGCGCGTAGTGGGCCACGACCCCGATGCAAATGCCACCCACCCGCTTTGCGGATACATTGGCGGCTGATCGTCCAACGCAAGCAACGGGAGAATTCAAGCATGGGAATGTTCAGTTTTATCAAGGAAGCCGGCGAAAAGCTGTTTGGCCGTAGCGAGGTGGACAAGGCTGCGGCCGCGGCGGCGGCCAACCCTGCGGCACAGCCCACGCTCGACGAGCTCAACACTAAAGCGGCACACGCCATCAAGGCCTACATCGAGACCCAAAACCTGGGGCTGACCGGGTTGTTCGTGATGTTTGACGGTGCCACCGGCACCGCTACTGTGCAAGGCGATGCACCTACCCAGGAGGCCAGTGAAAAGGTCACGCTGTGCTGCGGCAACGTGGGTGGCGTCCAAAACGTCGAGAACATGCTGGTGGTAGCCGAGCCCGCTGACGAATCGCAGTACCACGACGTGGTGCGCGGCGATACCCTGTCGCTGATTGCCAAAACTTACTACGGCAATGCTAACAAATACCCGCTCATCTTTGAGGCCAACAAGCCGATGTTGAGCCACCCCGACAAGATCTACCCGGGCCAGAAGCTGCGTATTCCACCGGCGGCGTAAACCACTCGGGCGGACACACGGCACCAGTCGCGTGCAGGAGCCGCGCGGCGGTCGCCCGGAGGTCTCAGGCGCGACTGCCACCGCGTGATGCGGCCCGGACAATACCTGTATGGGAACGCTTTATCTTGTGCGCCATGGCCAGGCATCGTTCGGCGCCGCAAACTACGACCAGCTCAGTGCCATGGGTCGGCAGCAGAGCCTGCAGCTGGGGCAGTACTTTGCCCACAAAGGCATCGTTTTCGACTCCGCCATCAGCGGCACCCTGCAGCGCCACGTGCAGACCTATGCGGGCATTTGCGAGGGTGCTGGCATCGGCATGTCGGCCCTTCACTGGCCAGGCTTGAACGAATACGACAGTGCGGCACTCATTGCAACCGTCCACCCCGGGCCGCTTGAGAAGCCGGACACGCCAGAGCTGTACCGGCACCACTTTCGTTTGCTGCGTGACGGCCTCACCCAATGGATGAACGGTGTTGTCAGCCCCGAAGCCATGCCGACGTATGCCGAGTTTGTGGCGGGCGTGCGCAGTGCCCTCGACCACATACGCCAGAGCGCCGAAGGCAATGTATTGCTCGTCTCCAGCGGTGGGCCGATCGCAACCGCCGTGGGCCAGGTGCTGGGTACCACGCCCGAGATCACCATCGAGATGAACCTGCGTATCCGCAACAGCGCTGTGACCGAGTTTGTTTTCAACCCGAAACGCCATACGCTGCTGACCTACAACACGCTGCCACATCTGGACGCAGCGCGGTACGCGGATTGGGTTACGTACGCGTAAGCGTTTCAGCATGACCCAAACCAGCCCGCCGTGCGCGCCCTTACAAACTGAAGCTTTGTGTTTGCCGCACCAGACTGATTCGTTTTATTGAAGGAGTTTTATGTTCATACGCATCCCAGCCCATGCCCGCCCGGCCGCAGCCGCCATTGCAACCGCAGCCATACTTCTGCTGGGGCTGCTGGCTTTGCGCGGTGACCGGGCGCAGGCACAAGGCGTAATGTCGGTGCCTGCCTGCCAATGTTCGCCCGCCACGGCCCTGCCAGGCATGTCGAGCACGGTGGTGCATTGCGTGTGTGGGGGTATTTCTTGCGTCGTGAGCGAACATACCGGGCCAGGAAAAAGCACAAACCTGATGCAGTGCGTCAAGTAACAACAAGCGGCAGTAAGCGCGCTGCAAGCAGCCTCCTTTCACCAGAAAATTTGGCCCTAGTATTGACAATAGTTCTCATTACCAATAGCATTACCGCAGCTGAGAGATTTTGTCGCACCGCCAAATTTTGAAAGGGATTGCATGAAAGTCGCGCACCTGTTCCGCCTCACCGCCCTGGTTGTCACCGGAGCCTGCGCCACCAGCGTTGTGCAGGCGCAGTCGAAAGAAGTCAATCTGTACACCACGCGCGAAGCCGCATTGGTGCGCCCGTTGCTGGAGGCTTACACGGCAAAGACCGGCATCAAGGTCAATACCGTGTTTCTGAAGGACGGTTTGCCGGAGCGCGTGGCCAGCGAAGGTGCCAGGTCGCCGGCCGATGTGTTGATGGAGGTTGACGTCAATGCCCTGGTCAACCTGACCGAAAAGGGCGTAACCCAGCCCGTCAAATCGTCCGTGCTGGAGGCGGCGGTGCCGCCCAACCTGCGCGACAGTGCGGGCAACTGGTTTTCGCTGTCGTTGCGGGCGCGCACCCTGTACACGGTGAAGAGCGGCGGGCCAACGACTTTCAACTACGAAGACCTGGCCGACCCCAAATGGAAGGGCAAGGTCTGCATACGCGCCGGCCAGCACCCCTACAACACGGCCCTCATCGCCCACATGATCGTGCGGGACGGCGAGGCCAAAACCGAGCAGTGGCTGCGTGGCGTCAAGGCCAATCTGGCGCGCAAGGCCGGTGGGGGCGACCGCGAAGTCGCACGTGACATCATGGGGGGTGTGTGCGACATCGGCCCGGCCAACTCGTATTACGTGGGTTTGATGCGCAGTGGTGCGGGCGGCCCGGATCAGCAGAAGTGGGGCGACGCGATCAACGTGGTTCTGCCAACGTTTGTCCGCGGTGGAACCCACGTGAATGTGTCGGGTGCTGCTGTCGCCCGGTACGCACCGAACCGCGACAACGCGGTGAAGCTGCTGGAGTTCCTGGTATCGGACGAAGCCCAGGCAATCTACGTGAAGGCCAACTTCGAGTACCCGGTGAAGCTTGGCGCAGCCGCCGACGCCATCATCACGCGACTTGGCGTTCTCAACGTAGACCCGACGCCGCTGACCGAGATCGCCAAACAACGCAAGGCCGCCAGTCTGTTGGTAGACAAGGTTGGCTTCGATAGCTGAGCCGTACCCGAAGGCGCGCCGCAACAAGGCGCTCCCGCACGGCATGGCGCGCTTCCCGGCGCTCCATGCCGTTTTTGTGCGCCTGTTTGGCGGCATTGGTGGGGGCTGGCTGCTGGGCACGGTGTTGCTGGCCGGGTTGTTCCTGCTGCCGGTAGCAGCGCTTTTTGGCCATGCCTCGCAAGGCTCGGGCACCCTGTGGGTCCATCTGGCCAACTATGTCTTGCCGCAGGCCCTGCGCGACAGCGTGGTGCTGCTCACGGGGGTGGGATTGCTGGTGATTGTTATCGGTGCCGGTACCGCGTGGCTGGTGACAGCGTATGACTTCCCGGGCCGGCGCTGGCTCGACTGGGCGCTGCTGCTGCCACTGGCGGTTCCGACCTATATTGTTGCCTTTGTCTATCTGGATCTGTGGCATCCCATCGGCATATTGCAGAGCACGCTGCGCGAGATATTGGGCTACAGCACACCACGCGAGCTGCGGCTGCCCGACATCCGCTCCATGGGCGGCTGCATTCTGTTGCTGGGCCTGGTGCTGTACCCCTATGTCTACCTGCCAACACGGGCAGTTTTTCTGATGCAGGCGGCCGGTCTGATCGAGGCCTCGCGCACGCTGGGCGCAGGGCCCTGGCGTACTTTTTTGCGCATTGCCCTGCCATTGGCGCGGCCTGCCATCGCGCTGGGTACCAGCCTGGCCCTTATGGAAGCCCTGAACGACATCGGTGCGGCCGAGTTTCTGGGCGTGCGCACCCTGACGGTGTCTGTCTACTCCACCTGGGTCAACCGCTCCAGCCTTCCCGGGGCCGCACAAATAGCACTTTTCATGCTCGCCATCATCGTGTCACTGATCGCGCTGGAGCGCTGGGCGCGGCGACACCAGCGTTATGCAGCCAGTGGCCGCCAAATCGCACGTTTATTGCCACAACGTATCAACGGGGCCACCGGCTGGCTGGTTTGTGCCATTGCATGTCTGCCGGTGTTGCTGGGGTTTGTGCTGCCTGCGGCCTACCTGGTCGTCGAGACTGCCAAACGGCTGCAATTTGCAGGGATCGAGGCGTCGATCCTGCGCGAGGCGCTCAACACCGTGTCGATCTCGGCGCTGGCAACTGTGCTGGCTACCGCGGTCGCGTTTTTGGTGGCTTACACCTTGCGCATGGCCAAAGCGCCAGGCACCCATCTGCTGGTGCGCTGTGCGAGCCTCGGATATGCGATCCCCGGCACGGTGCTGGCCATTGGCCTGCTGTCACCCCTGGCGTGGTTCGACAATACCCTGGACCGGGCGCTCGGCCACTGGTTCGGTATCTCCACCGGGCTGCTGTTGTCGGGCAGTGGCGGGGCGCTGGTATACGCCTACGTGGCGCGTTTTCTGGCAATTGGAATGGGTGGCATGGAGGCCGGTTTCAGCAAAATTCCGCATTCGCTGGACGATGCTGCCCGCTCGTTGGGTGCCAGCGCGGCTGGCGTGGCCCGGCGCGTGCACTTGCCGCTGGGCAAACCAGCCATCGCCGCCGCCATGCTGCTGGTTTTCGTAGATTGCATGAAAGAGCTGCCCGCCA
>JANOCN010000605.1:0-4610 GCA_031412185.1 Betaproteobacteria bacterium
GTCCGGGCGAAGGCCGCGTGGAGCTGGTGCGCACGCGCGACCGCGGCGCCTGGCGCACCACCGATACCGACGTGGCCTACGACGCCACCGGGGAATTGCGCTTCTCGATACAGGCCAACGACCCCTTGTCGGCAATGCAGCAGATGAACCTGACTACGACACTGGGGCGCCCAGGCTGGGACGTGCGCACCCAGGTGATGACGCGTTTGACATCGACCGCCGATGCTTTTGTGCTGCACGCGACGCTGGCTTCATTCGAAGGCGAGACGCGCGTGTTTGCCCGAACCTGGGATGTGCAGATACCACGCGACAACGTTTAGTTAGTCTGGCATATAGTGCGCTTGTTCAATTTGCTGGGTTCGTATCCGAAAGCGCATGAATAAAAACCTGATCAGGAATGGACTAATCGCTGCCGGACTGATGAACATCGGTGGTGTTCTCTTGTTCTCGCGCGCATTTACCAATGTTGCGATCAACAACGCGGACCCGGTAGTAATGTCGAACTTCGGGCTCTTGATGATAGCCGTATGGGGCTTGGCGTACTTGGGCGCTGCGGCAGTTGGTTCAAACACCAGATGGATAGTCGGCGCGTTTGCGCTGGAAAAGTTCGTCTATGTTCTGGCTTGGTTCAAGTGGTTATCGGAGAACAGTCTCACACAGCTCTATTCTGAAGACTTCTTTGCTGGAGTGTTTTTCAGCATTTACGGACCAAATGATTTCGTGTGCATGTTGTTTTTTGCGTGGGCCTTTCTTCAGCAGCGTCGCACCAAGTAATCGTGGGCAATCTCCCATAGACTATGAAGAGGCCCCTTTGCTCCATGACGCAATGGACTTTTCACGGCACACCGTCTGATCATTGCTTCGCCCCCGCGCTTGTGCTAGCCATAGTGCGAGTTCGAATCACCCCGACTGCCCGCGCCCCCTGTACCAGCGCGTGAACTCGATGCTGGCGATACACACCGCGAGCCAGGCGGTGCCAGACGCGAAGCCGGCGATTACGTCGCTGGCGAAATGCACACGCAGGAACACGCGGCTCGCCCCTACTGTGAAAGCCAGCGCGACGGCGCACAAGATGGCGGGCAGGTGCCAGCGCAGGGGCAGCAGGCGCGTCCCTACATACGCCAGCATGCCAAACGCAACGATGGAACCGGAGCTGTGGCCGCTTGGAAAGCTGTATCCATCGGCTACCACCAGCCCGCCCTCGTGCAGCGGCCGCGCACGCTCGAACACCTGCTTCAAGGTGTGGTTCAACAGCCCATTGCCAGCCAGTGCGGCAGCCCAGCCGACGGCCAGCCAGCGCCGTCCCAGCGCGGCAAGGCCGAGCGCTCCCACGATGCACATGCCGGTGATGGTGGACGTGTCGCCCAGCCGCGTCACGGCGGCGAATAGCTGCGTGGCAACTGGTGGCACGCTGAGCTGCAGCGCATCGGTAATCGCCTGGTCTGCACGTCCCAGCGTGGCCTGGGTCTGCAACTCATCGGCCAGCTCACTGAACACCCACGCACCGGTGACGATGGCCCCGAAGCCGGACGTGAGGTACAGCGCCAGCAATCCCCACTGCGGCAGAGCGTGCTGGGCGCGTGGCACCACATAACGCTGCAGCGCCCACCAGCTTGCCCATGCAAGCGCCAGCAGACTTGCCAGTGCCAGCAGAAAGAGTGGCAATGCATGCTGCCCTGCCCACTGGGCGGCCAGCAGCAGCAACTTTTCTTCAGTGTCCACGCGCCGGCCCAACCTGGGTCACACGGGCGCGCACGAAAGTCTGCAGAGTAGCCGCATAGTCCCACTGTTCTATGGCGCACTGGCCGTCGGCCGCAGCAGCGCCGCAGCGAATCAGGTTGACCGAGTTCGGCACACCGGCGCGTACGCGCGATGACACCGCCGTTCCAGCTTGCACCACCCACAGCGGCCGCGCAAAGCGTGTGATGGCCATCACATACGGCAGGTGGATGTGGCCGCCCAACACCAGGTCGGCACCGGTCTCGGCCCAGCGCTGCAGTGCGGCCTCGTGACCACGCAGGCGGTCCGGCACATCCTGCGCGCGCATGACCTCGGCCGGCTGATGGACCACCACCACGCGCAACTGCGTAGGGGTGGCACCGGCCATTAGCTGCGCTACACGTTCGATCTGGCCCGCCGATACCTCGCCGTTCTTGTGCCGCCAGCGGCGCGTGGTATTGACGCACACCACCAGCAGGTCGGCCGATGAGAACATCGGTTCCAGGTCGTCACCAAAGACCGCGCGCTGGCGAGCATGCGGTGCCAGCAGGCGCGCGGGCAGGTCCAGCAGCGCAATGTCGTGGTTGCCTGCAATCGCCAGCACCGGTGTGCCCAGGCGGTCGACGAACCGGCGTGCTGCCTCGAACTGCACCTGCCGCGCGCGCTGCGTGATGTCGCCCGACAACACCGTGAGGTCGGGCCGCTGTTGCAGGGAAAAACTGGCCAGCGCCTCCACCACAAGCGGCTGTTCGGTGCCGAAATGCGGATCAGAGATATGCAGCAAGACGCTCATCAGCGTGCCTCTGCCCGGCGGCTTACCGGACTACCCTTCGCGCTTCGCATTGCGGTGTTATGCGCCTTGGGAGCGGCCCGGCGGCTCATGCAGGAGGCTGCGCGTGGTCGGCATCCGGTTTCAACAGCATCAACGGTTTTTCGGCAACACGAAACTCGAGCGGCCAGCGCAACCAGCTGACTTCGCCATCGCAGGCGACCTTGATGCGGCGCGTTCCATAAGGTAGCGACGGGCCGACGACCATGCGGTGGAAATCGAAGTGGTCGACATTGTCGGCGTCGCCCAGGCTGCCAAAGGCACCGCGCAGCAGCAGCCACAACATGGCCATGGTGCCGATGGGACGCAGCACCACGGCCGCAATCGAGCCGGTGTCGGGCGCACCTGGCTCGCGCATGCCAACCTGCTCCAGCTGCAGGCGGTTGTTGCCAACAAACAGGGTCGGCGTGCGTACATCGCGCAGTACACCGCCACGGTCGATACGCAAACGCAGCTGGCGGTGTTCGCGCATCAACGTGGCGAAGGCCGCACCCATTGCCACCAGCCGACTGCGGCCGAAACGCGCCTTGTAGGCCTCCCGGTCCTCCAGCAGCGCGGGGTACAAGCCGAGGCTGGCATTGACCAGAAACAGCTTGCCATTCACGCTGCCCACCTGCACCGGCTGCGGGCTCGACGCGAGCAGCGCACCGACCGCAGCGGCGGTGTCGTCTGCTATGCCGTGGGTCCGGGCAAAGTAGTTGAAGGTGCCCTGCGGCACCACCCCCATCGCGCAGCCCGCTGCATGGGCATGCTGCGCCACGGTGTTGAGCGTGCCATCGCCGCCCACTGCTACCACGGCGCTGCGCGTAGCCTTGGCTCTTGCCGCAGCCTGCCGTGCTACTTCCGGCAGCTCCCCGGGTGCGGTGGTCAGCAGTTCGCCGGTGCGTCCCGCTGCGTTGAGCGCCGCCTCTATGGCCGCACGCGTGGCGTCGGTGCTGTTGTGCCCGGAAGCGTCGTTGATGACAAACAACAGCGGCGCAGCGTGGTCGATCTGTGAACCTGGTGGCATGGAAGCTTCTCGGACCCGTCGGAGGAGTTGCGCAAGGGGAGGGCAGGGCGTGTTCACCCTGGTACCAGGGGGAGGAACGATGGTAGCGCAGCGCGCGGGGTCGGTCAGGTGTAAGGGCAGTGCGGCTGCGGCTTGTTTGTAAGCGGAAGATTCACCCGGGTGACATTGCCGAGTTTCACAACCGGCCCATGGGGCTACCCACCGCCCAGCCGCCTGTCCATCGGATAGTGCGACATACATTGCACATGGGTCTCGTGGACCAGGTACTGGTTCTCGAGCTTAACGCCTTGGCGGGATGAAGCCGAGCCGATGTAGCTCTCCAGGCACAGCACCATGCCGGGTTCGATGTGCCCTTTCAGGGGGTAGGGCACACCCGCTGCGAAGTGCGGGATATTCGGGAACTCACCGGCCAGACCGAGCCCGTGGCCGAGCAGGCCGTATTGGTGCGGGCGGCAAACATCGGGGCATTTCCAGGCGCGTTCGGCGAACTCGCGAAACGCCATGCCGGGCTGCAGCAGCGCAGCGTTGCTGCTGATCTGCTCTTGCGCCAGTTGGTACAGGTTGCGTTGCTCCGGCGTGGCTGCGCCGTCGCCGCACAGGAAGGATCGGGAGAAATCCACGGCGTAGCCCTCGTAACCCTGTGCGTCGGTGTCCAGGCACAGCAGTTCTCCGGTTTGCAAGAACTTTCGATTGCTGGTTTCCTGAAAATACGGGAAGGTATGCGGGCCGCTCTGGAACAGCCGCGTAGTCAGGTACTGGCCGTCCTTCTGCATAAAATCAAACCAGAACTCGCCCCACACTTCGGTTTCGGTCTTGCCGGGAAGAATTGCCTGCTCAAGCCGCCCCACGCCCTCCTCTACCCGGCGCATGGCCTCCATCATGTACGGTATCTCGATCGGCAGCTTGATGGCGCGTGCCGGTATGAAGGCTTCGTCCGAGTCGCGCAAAGTGAAGCCCTGGCTACGCAGCGCATCGGTCGCGGCCACCGGAAAGCGGTCCAGTCCCAGCGTGTCTATGCTGGGGTCGATGGCGCGGATGGTGGACGCAATCTCC
>JANOCN010000606.1:0-5052 GCA_031412185.1 Betaproteobacteria bacterium
GCCGTGGCTCGGCCTGGCCCTGATCATCTTGATTGCCGACCAGTTCACCAAAGTCACGATCACCGGGTATTACCAGTTGGGTGACAGCACCACCGTGACCCGTTTCTTCAATGTTGTGCGCGCACACAACAGCGGAGCGGCGTTTTCCTTTCTGGCCGGTGCCTCGGGCTGGCAACGCTGGTTCTTCACTGCCATCGGCATTGCGGCGGCACTGTTTATCGTCTGGATGCTGCGCTCGCACGCCAGCCAGAAGCTGTTTGCCTTTGCCATGGCCTGCATTCTGGGCGGCGCTGTAGGCAACGTCATCGACCGGGTCGCCTATGGTTACGTGGTGGACTTCCTGCAGTTCCATTACGGCGGGTGGTACTTTCCCTCTTTCAATATCGCCGACAGCGCGATTACGATAGGGGCAATCGCCCTGATTCTGGACGAGGTGCTGCGCGTGAGGCGCGCACGCTAAGGAAGTTTTTGACCCACCTGCTTAACCTGTTCGCTGCTATCGCCCTGCTGGTCTGGGGCACCCAGCTGGTGCGTACCGGCATCCTGCGTGTACTTGGTGCCAGCCTGCGCAACGTATTGGCCAAAAGTGTCAGCAACCGCTTCAACGCCGTGGTGTCCGGCCTGGGCGTCACTGCACTGGTGCAATCGAGCACCGCCACCGCATTGATCGTTGCGTCGTTTGTCGGGCAAGGGCTGATGTCGCTGCCTTCCGCGCTTGCAGTCATGCTGGGTGCCGACATGGGCACAAGTCTGATGGCGGTGGTGTTCTCGCGTGACCTGTCCTGGTTATCGCCGTTGTTTATCTTTGTTGGCGTGATCTTGTATATATCGCGCCAGTCGACCACCGTCGGGCGCGTGGGCCGCATCCTGATCGGGCTGGGCTTGATGCTGCTGGCATTGAGCCTGGTGTCGGCTTCGGCCCTTGTGCTGACGCAGGCACCTGCCGTAAAGGCACTGCTTGCCTCTCTTTCCAGTGATCTGTTGTTGGAGATCACGGTGGGTGCCGCGTTGGCCGTCGTGTCCTATTCCAGCCTGGCAATTGTGTTGCTCACCGCCACACTGGCGACCACCGGTGTCATCCCGATTGATGTTGCGCTGGGCCTGGTGCTCGGGGCGAACCTGGGCAGCGGCCTGCTGGCAGTGCTGACCACCTTGAACGCGAATATCCAGACGCGCCAGGTGCCACTGGGCAACCTGATGTTCAAGATTATCGGCATCGCCATCGTTGCGCCTTTCGTGGGTGTGTGGCTGCAGCACCTGCGTGTGTGGGTGACCGACGCGGCCACTTTGGTGGTGTTGTTCCACCTGAGCTTCAACGTCGTGGTCGGCCTGGTCTTCATCGGCCTGACACAGGTAGTTGCGCGCTGGGTCGAGAAACTGTTGCCCAAATCTGAACGCGGCACGGTAGACGGGCGCCAGCGCCATCTGGACCCGTCTGCCCTGGCGACGCCGTCGCTCGCGATCTCATGTGCGGTGCGTGAGTCGATGCACCAGGCCGACGTGGTGGAGTCGATGCTCACCGGTATGTTGCGGGTGATCAGACACAACGACCGCAAACTCTCGCAAGACCTGCGCAAGATGGACGATACGGTCGATGAGCTGTACTCCGACATCAAGTACTACCTGACCAAAATCTCCCGCGAGGCTTTAAGCGACAACGAAGGCCGACGCTGGACCGACATCATCAGCTTTACCATCAACATGGAGCAGATCGGCGATATCGTGGAGCGCATCCTGATCGATATTGAAGACAAGAAGATCAACCCTGGCCGCGAGTTTTCGGACGCCGGCATCACCGAGATCTGCGATCTGCATGCGCGGTTGGTGGACAACCTGCGCCTGGGCATGAGTGTGTTCCTGCACGGCAATGTGCGCGACGCCCAGAAGCTGCTCGAAGAAAAAACCCGCTTCCGCGACCTGGAGCGCGAATACGCGTCCACCCACCTGGGGCGGCTGGCCGTCAATACGGTACAGAGCATCGAGACCAGCTCGCTGCACCTGGACCTGATCAGCGACCTGAAACGCATCAACTCGCACATCTGCTCGATTGCATACCCGATTCTGGATTCAGCCGGTGCGTTGGCACCCAACCGCCTGCGGCAGGACGTGCTGGACGCGACGCAATAGGGCAGTTTTCAGAGGGTCAGAATGGTGCAGCCGGTGGTCTTGCGCGCCTCCAGGTCGCGGTGCGCCTGCTGCACCTGCTCCAGCGGATAACGCTGGTCGATACGAATCTTCACCTTGCCGCTGGTCACCGCTTCAAACAGGTCGTCGGCCATCCCCTGCGTGCTCTCGCGCGTGGCAATGTGGGTAAAAAGGGTCTGGCGCGTTACGTAGATCGAACCTTTGGTGCCCAGAATGCCGGGGGCAAATGCCGGAGCTGGACCAGACGCGTTGCCAAAACTGGCCATCAACCCGAACGGTGCCAGGCAATCGAGCGATTTGTCCCAGGTGTCCTTGCCCACCGAGTCGTAAACCACCTTCACGCCCTTGCCACCGGTGATCTCTCTTACGCGTGCCAGAACGTCGCCGGTGGAGTAATTCACCATGTGCGCAGCGCCATGCTCCAGCCCCAGCGCACATTTGGCATCCGAACCTGCCGTGCCGATGAGTTGCAGGCCCAGCGCCTTGGCCCATTGGCAGGCAATCAGCCCGACACCACCAGCAGCCGCATGGAACAACACGTAATCGCCGGCATGCAGGCCGCCCTGCGGCAGGGTGCGTTTAAGCAGGTACTGCGCCGTCAAGCCCTTGAGCATCATGGCCGCGCCAGTTTCGAACGATATGGCGTCGGGGAGTCGGCAAACACACTTGGCAGGCATCACCCGCGCCTGGCTGTAGCTGCCGGGCGGCTGGCTCGCATAAGCCACACGGTCGCCTACCTTCAGGTGCGTCACCTCGCCACCCACCGACTCCACCACACCCGACGCCTCCATGCCCAGGCGCAGCGGCATCGGCAGCGCGTACAGTCCACTGCGCTGGTAGACGTCGATAAAATTCAATCCGATGGCCTTGTGGCGGATGCGCACTTCACCTGGCCCCGGGTCACCCAAGGCGACGTCCACAAGTTTCAGTTGCTCGGGCCCTCCGTGCTGGTCGATCTGAACGGCTTTGACGATAGTGTGTGGCATGTGGTTTCGGTGTTGTGCAGAATGCCGATAATAAGGGCACGGGAGGGCATGGTTGAATGAAGAAACTTGCGAAGCTTGTCTTGTGTGCAGGGTTGCTGGCGCTCGCCGCGGCCAGCCAGTGGGCGCACGCCCAATCGGATCTGGTCACCATCAAGCGGGTCACCGAGTTGCGCGAGGCCCCGGGTGATACCGCCCGCAGCCTGGGACCGCTGGCCCTCCAGACCCAGGTCACGCGGTTGGCAGCGCGCCAAGGCCCGTGGATCGAGGTCCGCACGGCGCAGGGCACCACCGGGTGGATCCACATGTTCGACGCAGGCACCGCACCGCCCGCCCAAGGCGGCAATGCCGCCGCTGGAGCCTTGCGTGGCATTACCGATTTTTTTGGTCGCGGCACCGCCCAGGCACCTAACCGGACAACTGGCACCGCGACCATTGGTATCCGCGGTCTGGGTGCCGAAGATATCGCCAGCGCCCAGCCCAACCTGGCTGCCGTGGCCCAGGTTGAGGGCATGCGGCTGAACGCGAATCAGGCGCGCCAGTTTGCTTCCTCTGCATCATTGGCACAGCAAAACGTTGCAGAGTTGCCGATCCCCGTGCCACCCAACCAAGTCGGCTCCCCAGGGTCACCAGGTGCTGCGGGTAACAGAACTACCACAGGGGGGGAGCGATGAACACGTTAAGAATTCAGCCGCGCGCACGGCGGTCGGCCCCGGGGCCAATTGGACTGGCATTGACCTTGATCGCTGGCCTGGTCGCGCTGCCCGCAGTGGCCCAAGGCCAGGGGGCGAACAGGGCCTTGAATATTTTTCAGCAGTTGGTGCAGCCCAACCAGAACGCAGCCCCTGCGCCCACCGTGCCTGCTGTACCGGTTGCCCCTGCCGCGCCCGGGTTCCCCGGTTTGCCTGGCCTGCCGGGCGCAGTGCCGGGTGTTCCGGCAGGAATGCAAGGCTCTCCGGCGGGGCTGCTGGGCAACGCGCTGACTGGCAACCTCGGCGGTGCGCGTACCGCCAACAATGCCGGCGCTGCGCTGGACCTGGTTGCCATGCTGTCACAGTCGGTCGAGCAGATCGACGACACCAAAGAGGCCGAGATTGGGCGCCAGCTAGCGGCCGTGTTGCTCGGCAGCAAACCCTTGCATCCCGACATGGCGCTGCAAAACTATGTCAACCAGCTCGGGCGTTGGATCAGCCTCCAGTCGCCGCGCCCCGACCTGCCCTGGACTTTCGCGGTGCTGGACGACGGCGGGTTCAACGCCTTTGCAGTACCTGGTGGTTATGTGTTCGTCACCAAGGGCCTGATCGACCGCGTCACCGACGAGTCTGAACTGGCCGGCATCCTGGCGCATGAAATCATGCACGTGGCGCTACGCCATCACCTGATCGCGATCGGCAAGAATGCCCGCGCCGGGGCGCTGACGCAGGTAATCGGCTCCCAGCTCAACAACAACCTGGGCGGCGCGCTGTCAGGCCAATTGCTCAACCTGGGGAAGAACCTGTATTCCAAAGGCCTGGACCAGGGCGACGAGTTCGAGGCCGATCGCAGGGGTGTGGCGCTGGCCGCCCGGGCCGGATTCGACCCGTATGGGCTGGTCGCCGTGCTGCAGCAGTTGCGCACTGCGGCACCGGCTGATCCGGCTTTTTTCTTGTCGCTGAGTACCCATCCGCCGGCACAGGTACGCATGGACCAGGTCGAACAGGCTATGGGCAACCGGCTCGATGTATTCACTGGTAAACCCGTGGTCGGCGTGGCCCAGCGCATGGAGCAGTTGGCAGCGGCAGAGCGGCGTCAAAACGCAACTGCGGCAGCCGCAGCAGCCGCAGCGGCAGTCGTACCGGCCGCAACCAGACCAGCTGCAACCACCCGACCTGCAGCCCGCCCGGCGCCAGTGCCTGCCAAGAAAAAGCCGTAAAACCGTCGCTGC
>JANOCN010000607.1:0-2139 GCA_031412185.1 Betaproteobacteria bacterium
GGACCATGCGGGGCTGGCAACTGGCACAACATGGCATGCTCTTCCGCTGAGAACAAGTCCCAACTGGCCATGTGTCCAAGGAATATTCGGGCCACATGATCGGCCCTGCTGGCCGGACGCACACGGCCTGGCATGTGGCCAGCCCGCGCTACGGGAAAACCGGCGGTCTGGCCATAAGTGCCCGGTTTGCGCCATCCGCCTGGACCCTTGCCGTATTTGCCCGATGAATGATGAGCGGCAGGCATCTTCTGCGGCAACCACAGGTCGACCAATTCGCGGTTGGCCAATTGCACCAGCGCCGAGATTTCGGTCAGCAACTGTCGTTTTAGCGCACCATCCGGCATCTGGGTCCATAGCGGTTTGGCATTGCTGGCCAGACGCGCCCGGCCTTCGGCGCTGTTCAGGTCGCAGCCGTCGCGTGCCGAGTCGATCATAAAACGGCTCAGCGGCACCGCCTCACCCACGCAACGTGCAAACGCCTCCTTGCCAAAGGCCCGGATATAGCTGTCGGGGTCGTGTTCGTGGGGCAGAAACAGGAACTTGACGCTGCGTACGTCGGTGGCGTAGGGCAGGGAACCATCCAGCGCCTTGCGCGCGGCGCGCCTGCCTGCGGCGTCGCCATCGAAACTGAAGACGACCGAGTCGGTGAAGCGAAACAGCTTTTGCACATGTTCGGTGGTGCACGCCGTGCCAAGTGTGGCCACCGCATTCGGGAACCCGAGCTGTGCCAACGCAACCACATCCATATAACCTTCGGTCACCAATACATAACCCTGCTCGCGCAAGGCGGCGCGCGCTTCGAAAAGACCGTAGAGCTCCCGCCCTTTGCTGAATACAGGTGTTTCTGGAGAGTTGAGATACTTGGGGCCAGCGTCACCGGCGGGCGATCCATCGCGATTGCCCAGGACCCGTCCGCCAAAACCGATGCATTCGCCTTTGACGTTGCGGATCGGGAACATGACGCGGTCACGAAACCGGTCGTAACGCTTTTCATCCCCGCCATCGTTGTCCTGACTCAGAACTACCAGGCCACTCTCCACCAGCAGCGGGTCGTCATAGTTGGCGAACACGCTGGCCAGGCTGCGCCAGCCCGGCGGCGCGTAGCCCAGGCCGAACTGCCTGGCGATGTCACCGCTCAGTCCCCGGCCCTTCAGGTAATCCACCGCCTGCGCAGAGTCCTTCAGCTGTTTGCGGTAGGCCTCGCCAGCTTTTTCGAGTACGTCAGACAGGGTGTTCTGTTTTTGCCGCTGCTCCGCGGCGCGCGCCCGGTCCAGCGGCGACGCATCCTCTTCGGGCACCTGCATGCCGTATTGCTGGGCCAGGTCTTGCACCGCTTCGATAAACGACATGCCGGCGTGGTCGATCATGAAACCAATCGCGTTACCGCTCTTGCCGCAGCCAAAGCAGTGGTAAAACTGCTTGCTCGGGCTTACCGTGAAAGAGGGTGACTTCTCGGCATGGAATGGACACAGCCCGCTGAAATTGGCCCCTGTCTTCTTGAGCTGTACATACCGCCCAACGATATCCACCACGTCGGCGCGTGCAACGAGTTCCTGGATGAAGGACTGCGGGATGGTCACAGTAGATTGCGCTCTGGCGCGAGCGCTTCAAGGCGATTCACGGACAGGCTCCTAGTCACCCATCACCACGCCTTCGCGGCGCGGGTCTGCGCCACCCATCCATACCTGCGCGCCATGGGCCTGTCCGCGTGTGATGGCCTGCAAGCCACTGGTCATGTTGGCCTCGCGTACCTCGTGGTTACGAGCTTTAAGTGCGTCCACGGTCGAAGCGGGGAACCGTTTTTCCTCTAGCACGGTAGGGCCGTTGAGTGAGGCGAAATTGGGAAGATTGATGGCTTGCTGGGGCAGCAGGCCCCAGTTCAGAACTCCATACAGTGTTTTGGCGGTGTAGTGAATGATCAATGCGCCGCCAGGGCTGCCGCCACTCATCACAAGCTGCCCACTGCTCTTGTCGAACACCAGGGTCGGGGCCATGGATGAGCGCGGACGTTTGCCCGGTTCTACCCGGTTGGCGATCGGCGCACCCGATGCATCGCCTGGCGCAAAACTGAAGTCCGTGAGCTCGTTGTTCAGCAAAAAGCCGTTCACCATCTGGCGCGCGCCGAATCCATCTTCAATG
>JANOCN010000608.1:0-1509 GCA_031412185.1 Betaproteobacteria bacterium
CCGGCGATCCAGCGTTGCAACGCGGTCATGGGGTCGGGATAGGCCGCAAACAGCCTGTCCAAAGCCGTCACCATGCGCTGCACGATGTCTTCTATCGCCGCCACGGCGAGTTCGGTCTTGCCACCGGGGAAGTGGTGGTACAGCACACCCTTGGGCGCCTGCGCCTGCGCCAGCATTTCCGTCAAACCCACGCCGTGGAGTCCACGCCGCTGCAAAGTATCCGCCATGGCGACAACCAGCCGGGTGCGTGTGGTGAGAGCTTCCATGTGTGCGATTCTATAGACCGGTCGGTCTAGAGTCAACTAATCCATCTGATATCGATTTGTCAGCCGATGATTCGCCCGCAGGTTCTTCGTGCGCACATTGAAATTCAAATTGGCCGCACCAGCTATGTTTCACCGGAAACCCCTAGATCGGACACCAGACATTGGCCTTCTACCTGACTTGCGGGCTGGCGCTGTGCCTTGTTGGTTGGCTGCTGGCCCGGCCGTGGCTGGTAGAGCAGCGCCGTTCGCGTATTCGCAGCCTGTCTTTCCCGGCTGCATGGCGCCAGGTGCTGCGGCATCGTGTTCCCTACGTAGCACGGTTGCCGGCCGACTTGCAACACCAGCTCAAACAACACATCCAGGTGTTTTTGGCCGAAAAACCGTTCCTTGCCTGCGGCGGCATCGGTCTTACGGATGAAATGCGCGTCACCATCGCCGCGCAGGCCTGTCTGCTGCTGCTCAATCGCCCAGCCGGTTATTTCCCAAACCTGCGCCAGATACTGGTGTACCCCGGTCCGTTCCTGGTCAACCGTGCGAGCCCTGACAGGGCTGGCCTGGTGCAAGACCTGCGCCAGGTGCTGGCGGGCGAGTCCTGGTCACAAGGCCAGGTGGTGTTGTCCTGGAGTGATGTGCTGGAGGGCGCGGCTGATCCGGGCGACGGGCACAACGTGGTGATCCACGAGTTTGCGCACCAGCTTGACCAGGAGACCGGCCACGCCAATGGGGCACCATTGCTGCGTTCACGCGCTTCCTACCGGCGCTGGTCCGGGGTGTTGGGTGAAGAATTCGCGCAGTTGCAGCGGCGTGTTGAAGCGGGCGACAACTCGCTGCTCAGCGACTACGGTGCCACCGATCCGGCCGAGTTTTTTGCAGTGGCCAGCGAGGCGTTTTTCGAACTTCCGCAAGCCTTGGCACAGCAGCATCCGTTGTTATACAACGAACTGCGCCGACTGTATTGCGTCGATCCGGTGTGCTGGTAAGCCGTCACGGGCAAACCGGCTGGTTTAGGGAAGCACTGAACAAGTCCCCGCCATGCGCGTTCGGCCAAAAACAGGCCCTTTGCCCACCAAACCGCTTGCGTGTGCCTTCGGGCACACGACGCGCGCTGTTGGCGGACAAATCATCCTGTTTTTGACTCGAACGCGCATGGCGGGGACTTGTTCAGTGCTTCCCTAAAGCGGCACCTGGTCCAGCGTCTCGTAGTTGGCCTTCAGCCACATTTTCACGCGCTGGCGCTCTAGCA
>JANOCN010000609.1:0-4336 GCA_031412185.1 Betaproteobacteria bacterium
CCTGGCTGCACCGTGCGCGCATATCTGGTTCCTGAAGTCGCTGCCGTCGCGTCTGGGCCTGGTGCTCGACATGACGCTGCGCGACATCGAGCGTGTGCTGTACTTTGAAGCGTACGTCGTGACCGACCCCGGCATGACCCCGCTGAAGAAGTTCAGCATCATGTCCGAAGATGATTACGACGCCAAGACCAAGGAATACGGTGATGAGTTCGTTGCCAAGATGGGCGCCGAAGGCATCAAGGACCTGCTTGAAGGGCTGGACCTTGACGTTGAAATCGACAAGCTGCGCAACGACCTGACCGGGTCAGAAATCAAGATCAAGAAGAACGCCAAGCGTTTGAAATTGATGGAAGCATTCAAAAAGTCCGGCATCAAACCGCACTGGATGGTGCTTGACGTGCTGCCTGTGTTGCCGCCTGATCTGCGTCCGCTGGTGCCGCTCGACGGTGGCCGTTTTGCGACCTCTGATTTGAACGATCTGTATCGCCGCGTCATCAACCGCAACAGCCGCCTGCGCCGATTGCTGGAACTGAAAGCGCCCGAGATCATTGCGCGCAATGAAAAGCGCATGCTCCAGGAAGCTGTGGACTCGCTGCTTGACAACGGTCGCCGTGGCAAGGCCATGACGGGCGCCAACAAGCGTGCACTGAAGTCGCTGGCCGACATGATCAAGGGCAAGTCAGGCCGTTTCCGCCAGAATTTGCTGGGCAAGCGTGTCGACTATTCCGGTCGTTCAGTGATTACCGTGGGTCCGACGCTCAAGCTGCACCAGTGCGGCTTGCCAAAGTTGATGGCGCTTGAACTGTTCAAGCCCTTCATCTTCTCGCGCCTCGAAGCCATGGGCATTGCGACCACCATCAAGGCCGCCAAGAAGGAAGTCGAATCCGGCACGCCAGTGGTGTGGGACATCCTGGAAGAGGTGATCAAAGAGCACCCGGTGATGCTCAACCGTGCGCCTACGCTTCACCGTCTGGGTATCCAGGCGTTTGAGCCTATTCTGATTGAAGGCAAGGCCATCCAGCTGCACCCCCTCGTCTGTTCGGCCTTCAACGCCGACTTTGACGGTGACCAGATGGCTGTGCACGTGCCGCTGTCGGTAGAGGCGCAAATGGAGGCCCGCACCTTGATGCTGGCTTCGAACAACATTTTGTTCCCAGCCAGTGGCGAGCCGTCAATTGTTCCTTCGCAGGACGTCGTGCTGGGCTTGTACTACACGACGCGCGACCGTACCAACGGCAAGGGCGAAGGCCTGATATTTGCCGACACCGGCGAAGTCCGCCGTGCTTTTGACGCGGGTGAGCTTGACCTGAATGCCCGTATCAACGTGCGCTTGACCGAGTACACCAAAGACAAAACGACGGGTGAATTTACGCCATCGACCAAGCTGTGGGAAACCACGGGCGGACGGGCTTTGCTGTCGGAAATCCTGCCCAAGGGCTTGCCTTTTGCCAATATCAACAAAGCCTTGAAGAAAAAGGAAATTTCCAAGCTCATCAACATCTCCTTCCGCAAGTGCGGTCTGAAAGAGACGGTGGTTTTTGCCGACAAGCTGTTGCAATCAGGTTTCCGTTTGTCGACGAGAGCCGGTATTTCAATTTGCATCGACGACATGCTGGTGCCCAAAGAAAAAGGCGCCATCATTGCGCGCGCGCAAAAAGAAGTCAAAGAGATCGAGCAGCAATATGTGTCCGGTCTGGTGACTTCCGGCGAGCGCTACAACAAGGTGGTGGACATCTGGGGCAAGTCTGGCGATGAGGTCTCGAAAGTGATGATGGCCCAGCTCTCGAAAGAGCGCGTGCTGGATCGTCATGGCAAGGAAGTCGAGCAGGAGTCATTCAACTCGATTTACATGATGTCCGACTCTGGTGCACGCGGCTCGCCGGCACAGATTCGCCAGGTTGCCGGTATGCGCGGTTTGATGGCCAAGCCTGACGGCTCGATCATCGAAACACCCATCACGGCCAATTTTCGTGAAGGCCTGAACGTGCTGGAGTATTTCATCTCCACCCACGGCGCGCGTAAGGGTTTGGCAGATACGGCTTTGAAAACCGCCAACTCTGGTTATCTGACGCGCCGCCTTTGCGACGTGGTTCAGGATCTGGTGGTGACCGAGCAGGACTGCGGTACGCAGGACGGCTCGATCATGCGCGCCATCGTCGAAGGCGGCGAAGTGATCGAATCTTTGCGTGACCGGGTTTTGGGACGCACTGCAGTTGAAGACGTTCTGCACCCTGAGAATCGCTCAGTGCTGGCACCGGCCGGGGCTATGCTGGACGAAGACCTCATCGACGAGCTGGAAGTAGCGGGTGTTGATGAAGTCAAGGTGCGGACCGCACTGACCTGCGAGACGCGTTTTGGTCTCTGCGCCACCTGTTACGGGCGTGACCTGGGCCGCGGCGGCCTCATCAACATCGGCGAGGCAGTCGGCATTATTGCTGCCCAGTCGATCGGTGAGCCTGGCACGCAGCTGACCATGCGGACCTTCCATATCGGTGGAGCCGCATCCCGCGCAGCCATTGCTTCCAGCGTCGAAGCCAAGTCCAACGGTGTGATTGGCTTTAACGCTCCCATGCGTTATGTGACCAACAGCAAGGGCGACCTGGTGGTGATTGCACGTTCTGGCGAGATCGTCATTCATGACGAGCATGGCCGTGAGCGCGAGCGTCATAAAGTGCCTTACGGCGCGATATTGGCTGTCAAGGCCGACCAGACGATCAAGGCCGGCACTATCCTGGCTAACTGGGATCCACTGACCCGCCCCATCATCACTGAGTTCGCGGGTAAAACGCTGTTCGAAAACGTGGAAGAAGGCGTGACGGTTGCCCGTCAGCTTGATGAAGTGACCGGTTTGTCCACCCTTGTGGTGATCGATCCGAAACGCCGTGGCGCCACCAAGGTGATCCGTCCGCAGGTCAAGCTGATTGATGCTTCAGGCAATGAAGTCAAGATCCCCGGCACTGATCACTCGGTGACGATTGGCTTTCAGATCGGTGCGCTGGTTCAGGTGCGTGACGGCCAGGACGTCGGCCCCGGCGAAGTGCTGGCCCGTATCCCTATCGAAGGTCAGAAGACCCGTGACATCACCGGCGGTCTGCCGCGTGTGGCCGAGTTGTTTGAAGCGCGTACGCCGAAAGACAAGGGCACTCTGGCCGAGATGACCGGAACCGTGTCCTTTGGTAAAGAGACCAAAGGCAAGGTTCGCCTGCAGATTACTGATCCTGAAGGCAAGGTCTGGGAAGACCTGGTTCCGAAGGAAAAGAACATCCTGGTGCACGAAGGCCAGGTCGTGAACAAGGGCGAATCGATTGTGGACGGCCCGGCTGATCCGCAGGACATCCTGCGTTTGCTGGGCATGGAAGAGCTGGCCCGCTACATCGTCGATGAAGTGCAGGACGTTTACCGTCTGCAGGGCGTGAAGATCAACGACAAGCACATTGAAGTGATTGTTCGCCAGATGCTGCGCCGCGTGGTTGTCGAAAATGTCGGTGACTCAGCCTACATCGCAGGCGAGCAGGTCGAGCGCTCGGCCATGCTGGACATGAACGACTCGCTGCGTGCGGCTGACAAGCTGCCGGCTACCTTCAGCAATTTGCTGCTGGGTATTACCAAGGCATCGCTGTCTACCGACTCGTTCATTTCTGCTGCTTCCTTCCAGGAAACAACTCGCGTGCTGACCGAGGCTGCCATCATGGGCAAGCGCGACGAGCTGCGTGGCCTGAAAGAAAACGTCATCGTTGGCCGTCTGATCCCAGCCGGTACCGGCATGGCTTACCACGAAGCACGCAAGGCCAAGGACCTGATGGACGACGCCGAGCGCCGCGCTATCGCCGAAGCTGAAGCGGCTGAACTGGAAGCCTTACCTGCCGAAGCAGGCACAGACGGTAACGGCGGCGAATAAGCGCGACAGTGCAGCCGTTGGGCTTGCGCCTGTGACTGCTAAAGACTCAAAAGGCCCTGTACTGATGAAGTACAGGGCTTTTTTATGGGGAGCTTGCATAGGGCGGTAAAAGCCCGTTTATTAGGAGATTTATGATAAAAATGCCTTCTAGCCCATGTAATGCCTGCGTAGGCAGCTATTAAAAACATAGCAAAAATGTGGGCTGCCTGGTGCGTGGGCACACCGCCAACTGTGGCGCAGCCTGAATCCAGTTAACCTCGCGTCACCTCTGCAGCCGCGCTTGGTCGATTCCTGCATCGAAGTTTGCCCGCAGCTATCTCAATCACTGGAACCCACGCATGTCACTCAATACGATTATTTTCATTGCCGTCCTGGCGTTGCTTATTTTTTGGGCTGTCGGTGCCTACAACCGGCTGGTACGGCTGAAAAACGTGATCG